>NZ_JAMZBD010000067.1:0-9925 GCF_024158685.1 Halomonas sp. 707D4
GGGATACTCGCCATCGCCCCCGGGCGCGGGTCGCTGGCGGTCTGGTCACCGGGGCTCGACGAGTACGGCAACAGCCTTTTGGGCGCCCGGGCGCTGGAGATGTTCGTCCAGCGCACGGGCTGGTCGGTATTCGGCCACTAGGGCGTGCTCAGCGTTTCAGCAGCGCCTCGTACACCGCCAGATCATCGGCGGAAAAGCAGCAGAAGGTGACCGCGTCGACGCTCGTGCCCGGCAGCGTCTCCTCGACGGTCTGGACCGCGATCTCGGCGGCGCGCTCGATGGGAAACCGGTAGATACCGGTGCTGATGCTGGGGAAGGCGATGGAGCGAGCGTCGACGGAATCCGCCAGCTCCAGCGCCCGGCGGTAGCAGTTGGCGAGCTTTTGCGCCTCGCCGCGCGCGCCGCCGTTCCATACCGGGCCGACGGCGTGGATCACGTAGCGCGCCGGAAGCTTGAAGCCTTCGGTGAGCTTGGCGTCGCCGGTCTCGCAGCCGTCGAGCGCCCGGCAGGCCTGTTTGAGTTCCTGGCCGGCGGCGCGGTGGATCGCGCCATCGACCCCACCGCCGCCCAGCAGCGACCGGTTCGCGGCGTTGACGATGGCGTCGACCTCGAGCGTGGTGATATCGGCCTGTAGCGCGTCGATCTTCATGGCGTTCCCTCCGTATCAAGCTATCAAGGTAACGATAGCCGACCCGGCTCGCTTTCGCTCTCCTTCGCCGCGCGCCGGCCGCTCTCCCAGGCCAGCACCATCTGCTTGCGCGCCACGCCCCAGCGGTAGCCACCGAGCGCTCCGCTCTGCTGAATCACCCGATGACAGGGTATCCACAGTGCCACCGGGTTGGCGCCGATGGCACTGCCCACCGCGCGGGACGCCCCGGGCTTGCCAAGCACCTGGGCGATCTGGCCATAGCTTGCCAGCGCCCCTTCGGGAATCGCCAAAAGCGCCCGCCACACCGCCATCTGAAAGTTGGTGCCCGCCACGTGCAGCGAAAGCGTACTCGAAACCCTCGCCCCGTCGCCGAACAGCGCCTCGACCGGCGCCCGGGTCGCCTCGACGTCGAGCACCAGGCGGCTTCGCGGCCACTGGCTTTCGAGTAGCGCCAGCTGTTCGTCGATGCCCGCGGCGCCGATGAACGCCATGCGGCAGATACCGCGAGGCGTGGTCGCGACCAGCACCGCGCCGAACGGGCTCGGGTGGACGCCGTAGGTCAACGTGACCCCTTCGCCGCGCTTCTTGAACTCCCCGGGCGAGACCGCCTCGAGGGTGACGAAGTGATCGAACAGCCGCGAGCCGCCGCTCAGGCCCACCGCTTCGGCGGCTTCCTGAAGAGAGACGCTGGAGGCGATGAGGCACTTGGCACGCTCGAGCGTCAGCGCCTGTAAAAAGCGCTTGGGCGAGACGCCGACGTGACGGCGAAAAAGGCGCTGAAAATGGTACATGCTCAGGTGAACCTGCGCGGCGACGCAGGCCAGATCCGGCTGGCGCGCGGCGTTCTCCACCATGTAGGCCATCGCCTTCTCGATTCGCCCGTAGTCGTCCATCGCTCGCTCCCTGGGTTGGTGATGCCAAGCATAAGCGAAGAGCGCGGGCCGTGTGACCCGAATCTTGCGCAGTTGCGAAAGGTCAATTTTCTACAATACGCCGCCGGGCGCGACCGGCACACTCGGGGCTCACCTTTCGATGACGAGGATGACGATGAACCTGTCGCTGCTGCTGCCGATGTCCGCCTTCGCCCTGGCGGCCTCCATTTCTCCCGGCCCGGTCAATCTGGTCTGCCTGAGCAGCGCCACCCACTACCCGGCAAGGCGCGGGCTTTCGTTCGTCACCGGCGCCACGCTTGGCTTCATCGCTCTGTTTCTGGGTATCGGCGCCGGGCTCTACGCCCTGCTCACCCGCGTAGCGCTGCTCGAAACGCTGCTGCGCTTTGCGGGGGTGGCGTTTCTGCTCTACCTGAGCGCCAGGTTGGCCCTGGACGACGGTCGGCTTTCCGAGGCGCGCCCGCCAAAGGCACCGGGCTTCTGGACCGGCGCCGCCATGCAGTGGCTCAACCCCAAGGCGTGGCTCGCCTCGGCCTCCGGCATCAGCGCCTATACCGGCGGCGACGCCGGATTGATCGTCGTTTTCGCCGCGCTCTATCTGCCCATTTGCTGGCTGTCGCTGGCAAGCTGGGTTTACGCCGGGGCGTTTCTCAAGCGCCACGTTCACAAGCCCCACGTGCTTAGGGTGGTCAACCGGGTACTGGCACTACTGCTGGCGGCAAGCGCCGTGGTCATCCTGCTCGATTAGGCAGGTGCGGTACTGCTTCGGCGTGGCGGCCAGCAGCCGCTTGAAGGTGCGCTGAAAATGCGGCTGGTCGTTGAAACCCAGGGTCAAGGCGGTATCTGCGATGGAGTGCCCCTGCTTCAGGCGCTCGCGACCCAGCTCGACCCGCCGGTTGATCAAGTAGGCCCTGGGCGTCATGTGAAAATGGCGCTTGAAGGCGCGAATCAGGTGGCCAGCGCTGTAGCCCGAGAGGCGGCACAGTTCGTCGAGGGTCACCGCTTCGAGCGCATTGTCATCGAGATACGCGGCCAATGCCGCCAACGCCGGCGAGACACGCTCTCGCTCTTGTGCCGTGGGGGCATCCAGATGGACGAACACTTCCCGCAGGTAGCCGGCAAGCGCTGCCTTTTTGGCCGGTGCCGACAAGCGCTTGTTCAAAAGCGCGGCGATGGTGCGCCGGTAGCGCTGGTAAAGGAGCGGCGACGAGATCACGCCGGTGGCGATATCCTGCCACTGCGGCGAGCGCGAAAGCCCCGCGTTGAAGCGAAGCTCGCTGACCCAGGCGGTCTGTACGTAGAGCATCAGGTACGCCCAGGGCTCGCTCTGAAGCGGGTTGCAGGCGTGCGCCCAGCCGGGATTCATCAGCACCAGATCCCCGGCGCGAATGGCGTGATGCTCGTCCCGATAGACGAACGTGCTCTGGCCCCGCGTGACTGCGCCCAGGGACCAGTGGTCGTGGCTGTGCAGCGCGTAGGCAACGTGGCGAGCATCGCGAATCACGCGCAGTTCCACCTCGGGCAGGCGCGGGTCGCGCCAGAAAAGAGGAGTCGAAGCGTTCACGGCGTTTTCCAGACAGTGCGTGCAGCGAATAAATAGCAAGGGTTTCGCCCTCGCTTTGCTGACCTATACTACAGTAGCTTTCGTACCCGCCTCGGGTCATCCGCTTCACAAGGGAGTGAAGCCCGCCATTTCACGTCAGGAGGACATCGTGGCTACCGGTACCCCCGATCACAAGGATGCCATTCGACTCTACGCCCGCCTGGGATACGCCTCTCGCGGTATCGTTTACCTGCTGGTCGGCGGCCTGGCGGCGCTGGCCGTCTTCGGTCAGGGCGGGCAGACCGAAGGCAGCCGCGGCGCGCTCGAGCGCCTGCTCACAGCACCATTTGGCAAGGTACTGCTCGGGCTGATCGCACTGGGGCTTCTAGGCTACGCCATGTGGCGATCGATCCAGGCGATCAAGGATACCGACGGCCACGGCACCGGTGCCAAGGGTATCGCCATTCGGGCCGGGCTCTTGATCAGCGCGATCACCCATGCGCTGCTGGCGTTCTACGCCGCCAGCCTGATCTTTCGTCTCGGCGCTTCCGACGGCTCCCAGGGCTCCCAGGGCACGGTGAGCTGGCTCTTCGAGCAGCCCTTTGGCCGTTACCTGGTGGGCGCCGCGGGTGTCTGCATCATCGGCGCGGGCATCGCGCACTGCATCAAGGGCGCCCAGGCCAAGTTCGACAAGCACTTCGCCATGCCCGAATCGACCAAACGTTGGGCGTACCCGGTGTGCCGCTTCGGGTTGATCATTCGCGGCGTCGTGTTCGTGATCGTGGGCGGCTTCTTCATGCTCGCGGCCTATCACGTCAACGCCAACGAAGCCGGTGGGACCGAAGAGGTCTTCAGTTTCCTGCGCGATCAGGCCTTCGGACAGTGGCTTCTAGCCTTCGTCGCCTTGGGGCTTTTCGCCTTTGGCGCCTACAGCGTGCTGGCGGCGATCTACCGTCGCATCGATCCTGGCCTTTGAGATGGTACTTTTCTCGCACGGCCATAAGCAGTGGCTCACGCGCCTCAACCGCTCCAGGCGCATGCTCTGGCTGCTCGGGGCGCTGTCGTTTCTCGAGACGCTCATCCTGCCGGTGCCGCTCGAGCTGATCATCATTCCGCTGATGGCCTCGAACCGCGCGCGCATCTGGTCGATCGCGGCGGTCGTCACCGCCGGGTGTCTGCTCGGGTCGCTGGCGGGCTACGGTATCGGCATGGCGCTTTTCCAGTCGCTCGGCACCTGGCTGATCGGCGTCATGGGGATCGAGCAGAGCTTCCAGAGCTTTCAGACGTTCTTCAGCCAGTACGGGTTCGCCGCCATCGTCGCGATCGGCATCCTCCCGATTCCCTACCAGGTGGCGCTGATCACCGCCGGGCTTTCGGGCTATCCCATCCTGCTGTTCCTGCTCGCCGCCCTGCTCTCCCGCGGCGTGCGCTACTTCGGGATCGCGTGGCTCGTGTACCGTTTTGGGCATGAGGTCGAGCGCATGTGGAAACGCCACGCGCTGATGACGAGCCTGCTGGGCGGCGCGCTGATTCTGGTGCTGGTATTGGGCATGCAGCTGATCGCCAGCCGTCTGATGTAACGGGCCATGAATCTCGGGCCGGGCCGACGCTCGGCCCTTGGCTGGCTGCCAGCCTGTGCGCTGTTCACCTAGGCTTTGGAGTAATCCCGCTCGACTCGGGCGATCCGCGTGGTGAAGTGCGTGTACCACGTGTCATGGCCCAGGCGCTGCGCCACTAAATGCTCGGCGTTGGCCTTCCAAGTGCGGATCGCCTCCAGATCTGCCCAGTAGGAGACCGTCACGCCCAGCCCCTCCCGAGCGGACTCCATTCCCAGAAACCCCGGCTGCTCGGCGGCCAGCGCCACCATGCGCTCCGCCATCTCGCCGTAGCCTCGGGTATTCTCGCCAAGTTCCGAGGTAAAAATGACGGCGTAGTAAGGCGGCTCGGGGGTCTTGGCGATCTGGGTCATGAGAACGGCAGGCTCCTGGTACGTGAACGCGGTAAGGCGTGATGCGGCCATGATAGCCGCTGACGCATGAGGGCGGTATCTCCCCTCGTCGTTTGGCCGAAAGTGTCCGCTTGTTGGCCGCTCGGCGCCTCGCGGCGGACAGCGCGCGCTCGTAAGCTTGGCTCTCGCCTTGTAAAGATCACACTGCAAAGAGAGCCACGCCCATGACCGTTTCATCTACCGCGCTTTTGTTGATCGATGTACAGGCCTCGTTTCCCGCCAGGGAGTACTGGGTCGAGGCGCTCGCCGAGCAGTGGCGGCCACAGCAGCGCGCCCTGCTCGAGGCTGCCAAGGCGCAGGGCATTCCCCTGGTGAGAATCTTTCACGAGGCGCCGGGGAGCGACACGCCCTTCGACCCGGCGCAGGGGCTGATTCGTCCGCTCGCGGGGTTCGAGGATAGCGCCGACGTCACCTTCCACAAGCGCGTTCACAACGCCTTCAAGCGTGGCTCGACGCTCGCGACATCACCCGGCTGGTCATCAGCGGCATTCGCACCGAGCAGTGCTGCGAGACCACCGCCCGGGTCGGCTCGGATCTGGGCTACCAGATCGATTTCGCAAGCGACGCGACCCTGACCTTTCCCATGACCCGGCACGGGGTGACCTGGTCCGCCGAGCAGATCAAGGCGCGCACCGAACTGGTTCTCGAAGGGCGTTTTGCGCGTATCATCGACACCGACACCCTGATCGACGAGTGGCAGACCTCGCGTGAATGACGCTTTGACCTTTACCTCCTCGGCCAACCGCCCGCTGCGGGTCGCGGTACTCATGCTGCCTGGCCAGGTTCCGCTGGACCTGATCGGCCCGCTCCAGGTACTCTCGAGCGCGGCCCGGCTTTCGCTTGCCATCGAGATTCGCTATTTGGGCCCGCAGGCGGCGATGGCCTGGCTCGGACCCTTGAGTCTCACCGGCATCGAGCCGCTGCCGGAGACGTTGCCCCATCAGGACCTGCTGCTGATTCCGGGCCAGTACCGCGACGGGTACGAGCCCGATGCCCAGCGTGAAAGCCTCGCCTGGCTCATGGCCAACGCCGAACACGCGGATACCCTGATGACCGTCTGCTCCGATACGCTGCTGCTGGCGGAGGCGGGGTTGCTGGCGGGCAGGCGCTGCACCACGCACCACTCGCTCTTGCAGCAGCTATGCGAGCGTGCCCCCCGAGGCCAAGGTGCAGCGCGACTGCATCTTCACCGAGGATGGCCGTTTTTTGACCAGCGCGGGCATCTCGACGGGTATCGACACCATGCTGCACTGGCTGACCCGGGTAGGCGGGCACGCTCTTACGCTGGCGGTGGCGCGGGAGATGGTGCTTTACCTGCGCAGAAGCGGCCAGGAGCCCCAGCTGGGCGCCTGGCTCGAGGGGCGCAACCACGTGGATGAGCGTATTCACCGGGTGCAGGACGCCTTGTGCGCGGCTCCAGCCCGGCCCTGGCGGGTCGAGGCACTCGCCCGCCAGGCGGCGATGAGCGAGCGCCATTTTCGCCGCCGGTTCAAACTCATGACTCAAATGTCGATTCTCGACTATATCGCCGGCATCCGGATGCAGCGCACCAAGGCGCTGATGAGCGAAACCGGCTGGCCGCTTGCGCGTATTGCCGCTGAAACCGGCTTTGGCGACGAGCGTCAGCTGCGCCGCAGCTGGGCCCGCGTGGAAAAGGCAACGCCAAGCGCCTGGCGGCGCGCCGAAACGATGACCTCTCAGGTCTAGAAGATCGCCACACAGATCAAGACGCACATCGCGAGCAGGCAGAGAAGCCCTACCCCGTAGGCAAGGGTGCGCCAGGGCTGGAGTCTTGCCAGGTAGAAGAAGGTATGGGCGTAGCGCGCGGCGGTGAACAGCATGAACAGCCACCCGGCGAGTGCCGGCGAGGCGCCGACCATCACGTAGGCCACGCCCAGCCCCAGGAAGATGGGGATGTTCTCGAGGTCGTTCGACCACGCCTTGGCTGCCTGCTGCACCTGGGGCAGCTCCTCGCTGGCCGGCTCCTTGCCCGCCATGCGCGCATCCTCCGGCGTTTTGAAGGTCATCTTGCTGATGCGGTGATAACCCTGGTAGAGCGAGGTCGCCCACATCTTCAGAAACAGCAGCACGGCGGCCACGGCATACCAGTATACGGCGTCGTCCATGATGACTCCTTTGGCTCGTGTCTCGGTATCGATGAGTGACGCGAAAGCGTCGCCCCAGCAGTATAGCCAATGGCGGGACGCCTACCTGTACGCCGCTTTTCAAACGCCGAGCACGCGTTTACCATGCGCCCCCCATCCAGCGCGAGCCCGACCATGTCCGCCAACGCCCTCTATACCGATCTTTCCGGCTACTACGACCTGATGTGCGAGGAGATCGACTACCCCACCCAGAGCCGCGGCGTGATGCGCCTGAACCAGCTGTTCGGCAACGGCGGGCGCTACCACCTGGATCTGGCCTGCGGCACCGGCCCCCACGTGCGCCATTTTCTGGATGCCGGGTTCACCAGCGGCGGACTCGACATCAACCCGCCGATGCTCGAGCGCGCGGCCAAGCGCTGCCCCGAGGCGCACTTCAGCGTGCAGGACATGGGCGATTTCGACGTGACCGTCCCGCAGGACCTGATCACCTGCTTTCTCTACTCGATCCACTACAACGCGAATATCACGCGGCTGAAAGCCTGCATCGCGCGCGCCCAGAAGGCGCTCTCGCCCGGCGGCGTGTTCTGCTTCAACGCGGTGGACAAGGACAAGATCGATAACGCCCTGGCAGTCAAGCACCGCGTGGCACGAGGCGAGGAAACCTTCACCTTCCAGTCCGGCTGGCACTACCCGGGCGCGGGCGAGCGCCAGGCGCTGCGGCTGAGCATCGAGAAAAAGCGCGGTGACGACGTGCAGCGCTGGGGCGACGAGCACGCCATGGTGGCGGTGGGCTTCGAGGCGTTGATCACGCTTCTGGAAGAGCATTTCAGCGTGAATGTGTTCGCCCACGATTACGCCACCATCGAACCCTGGGACGGCGAGGCAGGCAATGCGCTGTTCGTCTGCGTCAAGGCGTGACGCGCCTGCTCACTGCACGTAGTAGCCGCTCACCCGCCAGACGCCCTCTTCCAGGTGCGGGGTGATGGTCTCGGTGATCGAGGCGCGGTTGGCGAAGCGGGTCTGGTAGGTGAAGATCTTGTAGTCGTCGCGCGGGGCGCCGGGCATCGAGGTATCGCTGGTCACCCGCACGCGGCGGCGCGCCTCGAGCGGCCCGAAGTCGTGGCGGGCAAGCTCGATGGTACGTTCCAGCATGCGGGGCGAGAGTGGGCGCTGCAGCAGCGGCGACGCCTCATCCCAGGCTTTTTCGAAGTCGCCCTGGTCGATGCTCTCGAGCCAAGCCAGTACCGCCGCCTCGGCGGCCTCCATCTGGGCATGGGCGGGCAGTGCAATCAACAAAAGCGACAGGATCGAGGCGCGCAGCGTCATCGGCATGAAAGGCTCGTGGCAGAAAAAGAGTGTTCTTCTCTATATCGGGCGAAACCGCCATACCTTTAATCGCCCCTGCCTCGTCATGCTCGTCAAGCACCATTGGGCCTTCAAACACGAAGCCCGACGCACAAGGCCGGGCTTCGTACTGGTTCTGAATGCCTTGCGGGCTAGCTACCCTCGCCGGGGCGATGCTGGTTCTGCAGCCCCATCAGGAAGTTGCGCAGAATCTGGTCCTTGCACTCGCGGTAGTTCTTGTGGCCGGGCTTGCGGAAAAAGGCGCTCAGCTCGTGATGGCTCAGCGGTAGCCCCTCGCGCTCGAAAATGGCCAGAATGTCGTCGGCCTGCAGGTTCAGCGCAATGCGCAGCTTCTGGAACACCTGGTTGTTGTTGAGCTTGGCTTCCGGCGCGGGTGCCGGGCCCTCGCGCTTGCCGCGCTTGTAGCTGATGAAGCCGTTGAGGAAGGTGGCGAGATCCCGGTCGCGCATCGCGGCGTAGCCTTCGTCGTCATCCTTTTTCAGCCAGGCGGTCACCTTGGGTTGCTCCACCTCGGCTTCGGCCAGCCTGAAGATGGCGACGATGGCGGTGTCCTTGAGATCGAAGATATAGCGCACGCGGCGCAGGATGTCGTTATTGGTCACGCGGGCTCTCCGGGTGGGTCAATGAGTGCAGCAGCTCGTCGATTTCACGCTTGAGGTCGTTGTCCTCGATGTTGCCGGCGCTGGCCTTCGCCTTGCGCAGCGCCACAAGGGCAGCGTCTTCGTCCTCGAGCTCCACCCAGAGGCTCGCCATGGAGTAACCGATGGAGGCGATGTAGTCATCCAGCGACTTGGCGACGGCCTTGTCCAGCGCCTTCTGGTAGAGCGCCAGCGCCTCATCGGACTCCTCGGTGAAATCCGCCAGGGTCTCCCACTGCTCCGGGTGATCCTTCTCGGTGTACTCGTTGTCGATACAGATCGCCTCGAGCTCGCCGTAGAGCGCCTCGAAACTCTCGCGATCGTCCTTGTGAGCCGCGCGCATCAGCTTCTCGGCAAGCTCATAGACGGCCTTGTGAATCTTGGTGTTGATCATTACGCGAAAACGTCTCTTGAATGAAGATAGGGCTCGCGGCGGACATCGACCGTCGCGCGACCTGTTCGATGCGCCAGTTTAAAGCCAAATGCGCCCGCTGTAAGGTTTGATTCGCATCCTTATGAGGCGGCTAGCGGGGTGACTCAGCGGATGCTCACTTGCCCCCGGCCATGTCGATGAAGGCGCCGGTCACGTAAGAGGCCTGCTCGGAGAGAAGCCAGGCGATGCCTTGGGCGATCTCCTCCGGCGTGCCACCACGCTTTAGCGGAATCTGCGGCGCCAGCCGCTCGACCCGCCCCGGCTCGCCGCCATCGGCGTGCATCTGGGTATGAA
>NZ_JAMZBD010000068.1:0-9919 GCF_024158685.1 Halomonas sp. 707D4
GAACCTCCATCTGTGATGTCAGCGCCTCGAATACGCGCGCGGTCGTCAACTCGCCAGCGGCTGCCATTTCCCGCAGCTGAATGGTCGTCACGCCCAGGCCGTCGGCCAGTGCCTCGGCGACTCGCCCCCCGCTCTGGATCACGGTGTTGAAGTTGTCGCCCCGCAGCTCGCCGGCGGCAAACGCCTTGGAGAGCGCGTTCACGACCGACTCGGCCTGCTGACCACGCGTCGCGCTGATCACCAGCGAGTTGTTCAGCGCGTCCGCCAGGTCCAATTGCCGCTCGGTGCTGTAGCCCAGCTCGGTCAGCGTGGTAGCGTTGTTGAGATAGGCCTCGGCGGTCTGGTTCAGGCTCGAGTACGTGCCGCGCGCGGTTTCTGCCAAGCGCCTCATTGTGTGCTCGGAAACGTCCTGGCTCTTGGTCGCGTTGAGCACACGCGCGTTGATCTCGGACCAGCCATCGGCGTAGGTCGCCAGCTGGCGAATCGAGAACGCCGCCGCGGCCAAGGTGGCCGCCTGGCGAACCAGGGTCAGCCCCTTGCTGGCATGGCTGGCGTCGTCACCCATCCCACGAACCTGCTGACCGGCGCGCTGGGCGTCGCTACCGAAGCGGCGGGAGTCGCGGGAGCTGCGATCGAAGCCTCGGTTCAGCTTGGACAGTTCGTCCTCGGTGGCCTTGATGGCCCGGATACCGCCCGACGCATCACCGGTGATGATCAGGCCGGCCTTGTAGTTCTGAGCCATCATGAAACCTCGAATTGCGGGCATAAAAAAACCCGCCGCAGCGGGTTCTTACATGATATAGAATTAAAGCAACTTTAAAGCTTCTTTGAGTTTATAAAATCTTTCAATTGTTTCTTCACTTGCTACAAAATCTTCTGAGCCTCTGCCGCTAACCCTTATCATTACAGGGTCATCAGCCAAATACATCCTATCTAGCAGAGCTTCTACCTCATCAGTGAATGGAATAAGCAGTGACTCTAGAACCGTGCTTCCCACCATCACATTTCTCTGGTACTGGGCATCATCTTTGCTCCATACGTCGCCATCGGTAAGAATTTGGACACGATCTGCATAAATCCAGCCCTCACCAACATAATTAACCATTAGAATCAGATGGGTAATACCATCTTCATCAATGTTCCCGACCAAGCCCAGTGAACTACCACCATTGGGAATACTATAGAAGTCGACTCCTTTTTCAAAAGGGTCATATTTATATCCAAAACCTTCAAACGAACTTCTAATTACATGGTCCATTTCGTTGCCTGGCAATACACGATCTAAGTCATCCGCACAGGAATAACTCGAGGCCAACGAAAACACTAGAAAAAGTGCTGCCATAGAAAATCTTTTCAACATCTCATTCACCCCTAATGAACTTCCTAAAGTGCGTTTCGCACGACTTGGTTAGTTCGCGAGAGCACTTACAAGCGAGCTACTCTCCCACCAGCTCAACGGCGCAGTTCCTGCAGTATTCGGCCACGGCAAACTCCCCGCTGAAACACCCCAGCAGGGAACGTACCGCACTTGGCTAAGTTTGGCTAGGCGTTAGACCTTGACGGTCAAGCTATGCGTGCGTCCAACAAGCGCTTTACTTCTCGCCAGATCGATTCCTTAGTTTTAGTTTACAGCAACCCGTTTGGGGCCACTGCTGCGACCAGTTGCGCCAGCGCCCAGATCAGCATTGCAAATGTTACGCCCCAGCCCAAACGTCGCGCGTGTTTGCTTTCTGTCATTTTGTGAAAGGCCTCCACGAACCTGCTAAGATGTTCCATACATCGTCTCCATGGTCCTGTCCTTTCATGGGGAATTGATTAGAAGCCCCGCTGAGCCGTCACTCTGCGGGGCTTCGCCGTTTG
Organism: Halomonas sp. 707D4; assembly: GCF_024158685.1. Lineage (NCBI taxonomy): Bacteria > Pseudomonadati > Pseudomonadota > Gammaproteobacteria > Oceanospirillales > Halomonadaceae > Halomonas > Halomonas sp. 707D4. The sequence continues at coordinate 1,861 of NZ_JAMZBD010000068.1, forward strand.
TCGCCCTTCTCTTCTTGATCTGCTTTCATTTTATCAACATCAAAAAATGCGTGAGTTAAGCACTATGCCTGAACGCCAAGCGATCGAACCGATGCGGTCATCGCCTTCGGCTGGAGCGGGCGCTATAAGTGCTCACTGTAGGCATAACCACCCAAGCATCAGATTGAACCTAGTGAAGAACACCTACGCCACGAACCGCCCTTTCGCATCCAGCCCCATCCTCGTGCGCATTTCGTTCAGTAACAGCTCCTGCTGGGCGAGATGGTTTTGCATGATGAGGTCGTGGATCCGGCGGCGGTCTTCCTCTTCCTGCTCCGCCGACTGGCTCTGGCTGTTCATCACGGCCAGGGCGCCCGCCTCGATGTGCTGGATCTGCACTAGCCGTTCGTCCTGCTCATCAAACGAGAGCCGGGCGAACTTGGGGTGGCCGTAGAGAGCGGTATAGTCGATGCCCTGGCGGTGCTCGCCGGCCATGCCGGCGAACACGCGCCACTGGGTGCGCATGGCGAGAAACAGTTCCAGCGCTGGCCAGTGCTCCTCCCACACTTCGTAGTGCTTGGGCGCTTCGGGTTCGGGATTGTCTTCCACCAAGCCCCAGCGGTCGGTGTCTTTCTTCCGCTGGTCTTTCGGCGCCGGGCCCTGCGCCCACCACTGGCCAGCGCCTCTTAGTTTTTTGCGGCGGCCTGCTGCCGGCCTTCCTGGGCCGCGAACCAGCTGAGGATCAGTGGGCGGCGCATGAACGTGACGTCCATAACGGCGGCAACCAGCTCGTCGCAATGCGGGATCTCTTGTTTGGTTTGCGAGTCCTTGATGCCTTCGAGCCGAACCAGGTCGTCGAGCAGGTCGTCGTCGGTTTTCTTGCCAGCCTGTTGGGCGTCAACGACTTTTCGGTATTCGCTCCACTTGTGCAGATTCCAGGTCGCCTGGAAGGTTTGCGCCCCTTGAACGGGGTCGGTATACGGCACGTCGACCGTGATCGTTTGAGCGCTGGTCAGTGTGATGCCGGTAGCAGTTGCTTTAGCCATGGTGGTTTCCTTGAGGTTTGAGCAAACAGAGGCGCCGCCCAAGGGCGGCGCGGTGTGGGGGTTGGGTGAGTGGATCAGCGGAAGACGTAACGGTAGTCGCCGTCGCCAGACTCGGCGGAGAGTAGGCGCGTATCCATGGTGCTATGGGTAATGCCCTGCACCTCGGTCTCGCTGTAGTTCGAGAGCTGAATGCGCGTGCCTTCGAAGTCGACGATGTTGCCGGGCGTCTTGCCGTGCGAGAACGTGCCGACTCCCACCGCGGTGCCGTTGTGCGACTCGATCTTCTCGAACAGGTTGAAGTCCTCGAGCCGCGGCTTCTGGATGTTGAGCTGGCCTGTCGCTTGGCGATCGGTGAGGTGCACACCCTCATAATTCACCAGGTTGCGATGCTCGACCTGTCCGGCCATGTCGAACGACCAGGACTGCATCGGCGCCTTGTAGCCAAAGATCTCGAACGTCGAGTTCTGCTTGTTCACCGGTATCTCGCCAGCCTGGGGCGAGCGGGTGCCGCCGGCGGGCGGTGCTTCTGTGCGTGGGCGCTGGTAAAGCCCTGTCAGACTGAACTCGAAGTACGGCATGCCTTTGGCATCGGTCGTTCGCGTGACCGTGCCGCGCACGCCAGGCAGCACCTGCAACTCGTCATTGTCGGACCACCAGAGCAGCGAAACCGAGTGGAAGCTGCGCGATACCGGCGTGTAGATGACCTTCTCTTCGCCCTCGGTCGCGTCGATCTCTTCGGCGTGTCCAGCACACAGCATCAGGGGCCAGTACGACGGCGGTTCGCCAGGCGTGCCTGAGCCGGCATAGGGAACGCGAATGGTGCGTGTCGAGTACGGGGCCACGTTGATTTGCTCGTTGGCACCGAAGCCCGGCTTCACGCGTTCACGCTCGGCGGTATCGCCCTGGTAGACACCGGGCGCCTCTTTCGTCATCACGTCGAAGAAAACGGCGTTGCCGAGATCGCTCGGCGTGACGCCGTATTCGTCCTCGATGACCGCGGCGACGGTCAGGATTCGCCAAAGTATCGGGTCACTCATGGCCTGAGTCCTCTTGCTTGGCCGCCGGTTTGGCGGGCTTGCCGGCGGGCTGCGCGGCCTTGGGTTTCGGGTCTTCCCCGGTGGGTACCGGGGCGGGTTTGGTTTGGTGCATCAGCCGTCGCTTACCGTTCGTGATCCGGTACCGGCCGCCTTCGCTAGGCATGGGTGTTTCCTCCGGGCGTAAAAAAGCCCGCGCGGGGCGGGCCAGTGGGTGGTGGTGTAGGTCAACTGCGCATGAGCCGGTCGTAGCGGTAGAGCTCGCGCCAGTAGACGTGGCTACCGGAGACGGCGACGCGCTGGCCGCCGCCGTACTCCAGCGGCGCCACGGCGTCTGCCGGGCTTTCCAGGCCCAGCAGTGCCTCCGAGATCGCGCGGCGCTGGGCGTCGACATCCGACTGCTCAGCGACCAGCACCACGGCGATATGCTCGGTGACGGTTTGCCGTACGTCCATGGTGCCCAGGACGTTGGGGTCGGCGGTGGCCTGCACGGGATGGACGAACGCCGCGGGCAGCGCCGGGGCGGCCATGGCCAGGCTGGTGGCCTCGAGCTCGAAGTGAGCGCGGTATTGGCGCTGGTCGTACTCGTAATCGGTGGCGGCGTCGGTGATCTCCCAGCCCTCGGTACCGCTTTGCGCGGCGACGCGCTCGATCAGCTCGGTGGTCATGCGGCGCAGCGGGTCGAACGTGGGCGAGCGCAGGCTGAGCACGTAGGTATCGACCCGGCCCAGCCGGTAGCCGTCGACCTCGATCGCGCTTTGCCCGGCGAGGTTGTAGACCCCGTTGGTTGGCGGTGCTTCAGAGGGCAGGTTGAGCGGCCAGAGCGCCTGCTCAACAACCGGGTCCACCAGCATGACCAGCCCCGGCACGGTGTCGGCGCGACTGGGGTCGGCTTCGCTGCTGCTGGCGGCGGTGATGCCGGCGGCGGACAGCGCTTCGATAATGCGGTCGTTCATGCGATCTTGCCCTGTTTGCGCTGGCGGTCGAGATAGCGGCTTAGCCCCTGGTAGAACCGGCTTGTGCCGCCGCCCTGATTCTTCTGCAGCGCGGGCGCGAGAAACGGGTTGGCCTCCATGTGCTCGGTGCCGCCCTCCTGCCAAAGCCCTTTGCGACCCTGCCAGCGGCCGTTGATGCGTCGGTTGGCCCCCACCAGGATGCCGACCTCGCCCACCGTCATCCCCAAGCGCGATCGTTGCCGCTTGTTGATGTTGCGGTGGCCGATCGCCTGGGCCAGATCACCACGGTCGGTCGGCGCCAGCACTTTCGCATCGCGTTTGACCGGGGCAGCAAACGCAACCAGGCCCGCGCGAATCGCCCGCTCTCGGATGCTATCCTCGAGCGCGCGCAACTCTTGCTGCATCTCGTGCAGCCGCTGGCCTTGAACCTGAAACTCAAACCCACTCATGGCACATCAGCTCCAGTTCGGTGCGCTTGCCGCCCACGTCGATCGGGCGGCCTTCCAGCCGGTAGGTGATCTCGCCGTGGCGCAGCCGCAGCGTTTTGCCAGTGGCAGCGGCGATGTCGGCGCGGTAGCGCAGACGGATGCGGGCAGTGGTTTCGGCGTTAGCCTTCTGGGCTTCGAAGAGCGTACGGCCACGCAGTTGCTCGACCTCCGCCCATAACCGGGCGCCCGGCTGCCATCCTTCTGGCGTGGCGCCGGAAGCCGTCCGCTCGCCCTTCTGCCACCACTCCAGCACGACCTGGTCGCGCTTCTTCCCGATGCGCATGATCACCCCACGGTATGGATACGGTATGGCTCCAGCAGCATGTCGACGCTCATGGGCACTTTTTGAAGCGGTGCAGCAGCCGCGCTCTCGCGGTTCTCGTACCAGTGACCAATCAAGAGCAGAAGCGCCACTTGAACATCGGGTGGAGTTTCGTCTGCGCCCGCCGTGGCGGTGATGGTGATGCACTCCGGCTCGTCGATGGTGCGGGGCCACTGGCTACCCCATTGGGGAGCCAACGTGGGATGAATGCCGCGCGTATCCAGGCGCAGCGCTTCGGCCTCGAGCGAGTGCTCGTCACCGCCCGGACCGATGTAGTCGAGCGACTCGATAGCCGCAACTGGCGTCCAGGGAAGCTCGATCTTGCCGGCGCCTAGCGGGAATGCATCGAGTACCAGCGTTTTGGTGCGCGTCGCCAGTGTTGCCTGAGTCGCGTGTTCTGCGTACTGATAGGCGGCGTCGATCAGCCCTTGAATGAGCACGTCTTCATCGGTGTACGCCTCGGCCTCTTCCTCGGTGATGGCCAGTCGAAGGTGCAGTTTGGCGCGGGTCAGCGTGAGCATTCAGGGACTCTCGAGTATTTGAAACGAGACTGCCGCCCGGAGGCGGCAGCGTTGGGTGAGCGCCGGGCGGGCTAGACCTTGTCCGCGCCTTCGGTGCCCTTGGCCGGCTTGGCAGCGGCAGGTTTGCCAGCTTCGACCTTGGCCGCCGCAGCGGCTTCTTGTACCGGCACGGCGATCTTGCGCTCTTTCATCTGCGCGGCCTTGTCTGCCGGAAAACCGGCGCGATCGCCCTTGGCGTAGCGGCCATAGGGCTTGAGGAACAGCACGGTGGTCAGCTGAGGCGCTGACGTATTGACGATGGCCATGGATGGCACCTCGAGATAATGGGGTCAGAACGGCCCCCCGCGCGGCGCGGGCGGCATGGCAACGCCTGAGCGCTTCGGTTACCAGGTGACGCCGGTACCCAGCACCAGGCCTTCGGGGTGACGGAAAGCGATGTCGTGCTCGCTGACCACGCGCAGCAGCGACTGGTTACGGGCAAACGCTGACACCAGGTTGCCCTGGGCGTCCTTGTAGGTAGCCTCGCGGCTGAAGTCGATGGTCATGGTGTCGCTGTCGCCGATCACCACGTCGTTGAAGTCGGCAAAGTAGATCTCCGACTCGTTGTTGTTACCGGCCTCGGAGGTATCCAGGTTGACCGGGATGGTAGTGGTGTGGCGAACCGGGTAACCCTTGAGCTGGCCCTGGGCCATCTCCGGATACACCTTGTTGCCGTTGCCATCGCGAAGCCCGAAAAGCTTCATGTAGGTGCGCGGCGACAGGCCCCAGCCCGGGGTAATCAGCAGGCTGTCGCTCTCCATCAGCCTGAGCATCAGGCTATCCAGGTACTCGTCGATGGCCGTCAAAGTGGGTGCCCCCTCCCACGGCACTACGCGGCCTTCGCGCTGGCACACCGCGCGAAAGCCGGTAGGCGTGTCGTTGGTACCGTCATCGCGCAGAAAGCCCTTATCCTCGCGCACCGCCATGCTGGCGAGCATGTCATTGAGGAACATCTGCTCGACAGAGAAGCCGGCACGCCCGATCAACTGGTTGCTCATCGGCACCAGCGTGATCAAGGTCTTGGCCGTCAGCTTCACGTCGTCAGTGCTGGCCTCGGATGCGAGCACGTCGGCGCCCTCACCCACGTAGCCTGACGTAGCACCGGACGCCATGCGCGGAAGGCTCAGGTTGCCGTTCGGCAGCGGCATATCCCGGGCGCCCAGGCTGCGCACAATGGTCTTCGGGCGCAGCAGTTCGATCACCTCGTCGTGCAGGTTTTCCGGTACCAGCGATCCGCCGGAATTGGCGCTGGTGTCGATCGCCATGGCGACGTCGGCATCACCGATCTCGCCGCTGGCGAACTTGGAGGCCAACTGCATGTCGCCCTTTCCGGCGGCGACGGCCATCGCCATACGCGCCACCTTGGCGCCGGTGTACTGCTTGAGCTCCGGCCTGGTGTGCACCGCCGGGGCGCGGCCGCCACCGAAGGTCGGTACCGGCTGGGACGCCGCGGCGTTCATGCGCTCGATGTTCTCGGCCCGCGCCAGCTTGGTGGAGACCTGGTCAAACTCGGCGGCCAGCTTGTCGAATTCAGCCAGCTGCTCTTCGTTGAGCTCGCCGGACTCGGCTTCGATCTCGGCCAGGGCCTGCACCTGCGCGTTGATTTCAGCACGCTTGCGGCGGAGTTCTTCAATGCCCATGGGGGTGTTCCTCTTCGTTTAGGTACAAAAAAGGCGGCTCGTGGCCGCCATGGTGTTGCTCCGCCGCGTGGCTAGAGCTGACAACTGGTGTCCAGCGCCCGCGCTTGGGCACGGATGCTGCGAGTGTTTCGGGGCGTGGTGCCGGTGTTGCTGGTGTAGCGCTCGGCCGCGGCGTTGATCGCGTCCTGAGCCGTGGCCACCTCATCGATCAGATTGGCGGCGAGCGCCTCGCGCGGCCGGTAAAGTCGCGCTTGGGTGTCGACCACGGCGCCGACCTCGAGGCCGCGATAGCTGGCCACCGACTCGGTGAACTCGGCGTAGCTGCCATCGAGCATGGCGTTGATCTCCTGAACGGCCTGGTCGGTGATGGGCTCGTGCGGCGACATGTTGTTCTTGTGGTCACCCCGGTAGTAGGTGTTGAAGGTGATGCCCATCTCGGACTCCATCCGGCTGACCTCGTAGGTCTCGATGATCACGCCGATGGAGCCGACGCCCGCCGTGGGACTGGCGATAATGCGCGAGCAGGCAGCGGCCAGGTAGTAGCCGGCGGAGTACGCGGCGAAGTTCACCAGCGCGGTGATCGGCTTGATGGTGGTGCACGCGCGGATGAAGTCGGCGAGCTCCTTACATCCCATGGCCTGGCCACCGCCGGTGTGAAAGTCGAGGAAGATCTCTTCGACGAGCTCGTGCTTGAGCGCTGCGTTGATCTGGCTGCGCAGCTTCTCGTAGGAAACCATCTCTTCACAGGCGGCGTTGATCTGCCCGCGTCGCGCGACCAGCACGCCCTGCACCGGGATGATGGCAATGCGCCCAGAGACGTTGAGGCGCTGCAGTTCGCGATCACCATCGTGGCCGGCATCCATGCCCAGGGTATGGGGCATATCGTGAGCCCGGCCGAGTAGTCGGGGCTCCAGCACGCTACGCACGGCCTGCACCAGGGTGGGGGTGGCGAACAGGGGGGTGTTGAACACCATCGACGCGATGTGCGGGTAGTTGATCATTGCGTGCATGCGAGTATTCCCTCGATCTCTTTCATTTGTTGGGGCGTGGCGTTGAGCGACTGCCCCATCTTCTGGGAGTCGACCATGTTCATGGGCGTCAGGTACCGGTCGCCGCCGGCGATCGGCGGCATGTTCTCGAGCCGGCGGATGTCGTTGACGCTGAGCCAGCCCCACTGGCGTGCGATCGCATAGGCCTCGAAGCGACTCTTCTGATCACCACGCAAGAGACCCGACACGTTGAACTCGATGTAGAGGTTCTTGCGCTCGTCGGGCAGCAGGAGGTCGCGCATCATGGCGGCCTCTTTACGCTTGATCCACGGCATCAGGGTGTAGATGACGAACTGTAGGCCCAGGTGCTCGATGTTGTTGAACGTGGCCTTGTCCAGGTGCTGGATCATGTTGGGCGCGACCCGGTACAACCGGCAGACCTCGACCACGCCGAAGTTGCGAGACTCGAGCAGCTGCGCCTTCTCGTTGTCCATCGCCAGCTGCTTGTACTGCATGCCCTCTTGGAGAAGCGCGACCGAGAAGGCGTTGCGCAGGCCGCCGCCGTGGCGCTCCGTAAACTTTTCGAGCAGACGGTCTACCTTGGCTTGATCGGCAATGGCCGGCGCGTCGCGCGGGCGTTCGATCACCCCAGCCATCGTGGCGCCGCGCTGGAACACCGACGAGGCGTGCTGCTCGGTCGCCATGGCCAAACCGATGGTGTCGGCGTTGGTGGCGATCGGCGAGATGCCCAGGAAACCGTCGAGCGAAAAGCCTTTGACGTGGTGCACTGATCGCATCGGCAGGATCAGGTCGCTGTAGTCGACGGGCTGGTAGTACGGCAGACCGTCCGGCCCCTTCAACACGCGCATCTTCTTCGGGTGCACAGGAATCAGCTCGGTCGGGTAGCCGGCACCGTCCCGCTCGATCAGCGAGAACTCGTTGCCCTCGAGCGTGAGACTGCCCATGCCCTGCTCGTAGTACTCGAACGAGGTGTCCTTCTTGTTGGGCTGGTTGTGAATGACGTCATAGAGCGGGTGATCAGTGG
>NZ_JAMZBD010000069.1:0-9862 GCF_024158685.1 Halomonas sp. 707D4
CCCTGGATCGGGCCGTATAGGCTGGGGGAGCGCACGAAAAAAGCCGCCCGGAGGGGCGGCTTTTTTTGCAGGTCGTTTTCAGCAGGGGCGGTCTTAGTCGCGCTCGCCACGCTGGTAGTTGGCGACGTTGACGGTGCCGGTCTCGCCGCTTTCGAGCGCGGCCAGCATCGGCTCCGCCTGGCTCTGGAAGGCGATCAGGGTATCGCCGGTCAGGCCCGTCGAGTCCGGAAGCTCCACGCTCATGGCGTTGACCGGCGAGTTGTTGACGATGACCTCGTAGTGCAGGTGAGGACCCGTGCTGCGGCCGGTGTTGCCGGAAAGCGCGATGCGCTCGCCCATGGTGACGCGCTCACCCACGCTGACCAGCGGGCGGGAAAGGTGCAGGTAGCGGGTGCGGTAGCCGTTGTCGTGACGGATGACCACGTAGCGCCCGGCGGCCGCGTGGTTGGCAACACGCTCGACGCGGCCGTCCGCCGGCGCCACTACCGGCGTGCCGATCGGCATGGCGAAGTCGGTACCGTTGTGCGGGCTGATGCGCCCGGTCACCGGGTGCTTGCGGCGCGGGTTGAACGACGAGCTCAAACGGTAGCTGCCTTCGAACGGATAGCGCGCGAAGCCGGGCTCCAGACCACTGCCTTCGGGCGTGTAGAACTTGTCGTCGGTGGCATTGCGCACGATGGTCAAATCCATGCGCTCGCCTTCGTAGTGAACGGCCAGCACGCGCGCGTCGAGCTCTTGACCGTCGATCATGTCGGACTCGACCAGCACGTTGAAGCGGTCGCCCCGGCGGCTGTCACGACGAAAGTCGAGCTTCTTCTCGAGCACGCGGGTGAGCTCCGTGACCGAGCCGCTGGACAGGCCCGTGGCCTGGGCGGAGCGGGCGAAGCTGCCGCTGACGGTACCGGCGAACAGGCGCTGGACCGGCTCGCCCTCGCGTTCGATGGAGGTCACGGCGAAGCTGTCGGTATCACGCTCGAGCATGACGCCGTCGCGAATGTTCTTCATCATGCGCAGCGACAGAAGCCGTCCGCTCTCGTCGAGCTGGTAGTCGAAGCTGTTGCCGGCGCGCCAGTTGGTGAGAATGCGCGGGTCCGGCATGTCGTCCAGAAGCGCCATGACCTCGCTGTAGCCCATGCCCAGCTCGTTCTGGGCGATCGCGGCGAAGGTTTCGCCGGAGGCGACGATATGGGTCTTCCACTCGGGAACGTAGGGCTCTTCGGCGGCCAGCTCCATTTCGAGGAAGGAGATATCGTCGAACAGCTCGATACCGTAGTCCTCGTAGGAAGTGGCATCGGCAATTTCGACCGAGGCATCGGCGGTCGGCTCGTCGATATTGAGCATGCCACTGGAAACCGTGCCGAAGACCACCGCCATGTGGACGGCCCCTTCGTCGAGGACGGGTTTGGCTTCGATTTCGCTGGAGATCGACGCTTCGGCACGCGAGATGACGTCAAGGTCGATGATTTCGGTAGCGGCGAGATCGCTCAAGGGGATCTGTTCGCGGGTCGCGTCGAGGGCGCGGGAGGCGCGGTCGATCGCTTCGGCGACCGGTGCACGCTCCTGGCGAAGCGAAGGCACGGCGGTCACGCCGTCGCTGGGAAGCGGTACGAGCACGCTTTCCAGAGAAGTATGCGGTTGATTCAGGTCTTGATAAGTCGTCAAAAGCTTCTGTGTGCCCAGCACGGTGACCATGGTGGCCACGGGTAAAAGTAACAATTTGTGCGTGCGGGGCAGCGAATGGAGGATTCGCAACATGAGTAAAGGGGCCGCCGAGTTCAAGGTGAAAACGCAAGGTAAAAGTGAATAAGCTCGGGAACCATACCCCAAGGTCGCAGGGGTGAATAGACTGTATTTGCATACAGAAAATGGACTTTCGCTCGAAGGCGAAAGCATCGTTCGAGAAGAAATATTTTAGAACAGTGTTTGCTAACCTTTCTTCATGGGGCGGGGTGAGCACGAAGAGCTGACTTCATGTTGTACAAGGATTTTTTCTTGTATCGTTTCCTCATGGTCTAATAAAGCAGGCTAATCAAAAAGCGCCATCAAGCGTAAGGCTATCGTTGGAGTCCACGTGGATGGCAGCAGGTCCATTGTGGAGGTAAATAGAAAAGGCTCGAGCGATCGACCAGGGAACCGGCGAACGCACTCACCCAATAACCTATACAAGGCGTATCGTATCTAGAGTCGAAAAATAGGGAGTGATTCATTATTCATCGATTCGAGGTGCCGCGCATTCTCAACGAAAACAGCTGGATTTTCAAAAAGTGTCTTTTGGTTATTTTTTGTAAAATTCTGGATTTTGTCGCAGTTGGTTTTGCGCCTCGGCAGGCTCCTGCACCTTATATACCTTTTCTTAAAAGTTCCCTACTATTTTTTGTTTTCGAGCTGAATTAACAACGATTAAGGTATTGGCGACTATTCGACACTACTACCCTTCTGGTAAGGTTTTTTCGAATTTAAGCGTTTTCACTCGCTTCTAGCGTCGAGGAAATCGAAATGTCACGGGTAACACTCGCACAGTGGCACATGCTGGCCGCCGTGGTGGATCATGGCGGCTTCGCCCGCGCCGCCGAGGCCATTCACAAGAGCCCTTCTACGCTCAACCACGCCGTTCACAAGCTCGAGGAGCAGCTCGGGGTTCAAGTACTCGAACCGATTGGCCGCCAGGTACGCCTGACCGAGGCCGGCGAGCTGCTGCTGCGGCGCGCGCGCCAGTTGATCGAGAGCGCGGCATCGCTTGAAGACGTGGCGTCACGGCTGGCGGAAGGGTTGGAGGCGGAAGTCGTGGTCGCCATCGACCAGGTGTTCCCCGCAGATGCCCAGGCCAAGGCACTCGAGCGCTTTTCCGCTGCCTACCCCCAGGTGAGGGTGCAACTTCACGAAAGCGTGCTCAATGGCGGAGTGGAAATGCTGCAGGATGGCCGCGCGGACCTGGTGATCTGCGGCCTGGACGTTCCGGGATTTCTCGGCGAGCCCCTGGTCGGCGTACGCTTCATCGCCGTCGCCCATCCGAGCCACGCGCTGCACAAGCTCGGGCGCTCTCTCGACCTGCGTGACCTGGCGCAATATCGCCAACTGGTGGTGAGGGATTCGGCGGTACGCCAATCTGCCAACGCGGGCTGGCTCAAGGCCGAGCAGCGCTGGACGGTGAGCCACCTCAATACCTCGCTCGACATGATCAAGCGCGGCCTGGGCTTTGCCTGGATGCCGATCACCCGTATCGCCCAGGAACTCGAACGAGGCGATCTCAAGCCGCTGCCGCTGGTGGCCGGCGGCGTTCGCGAGGCGCCGTTCCAGCTGATCTTCAAGGATCGCGACCGTGCCGGACCTGCCACCCACGCCATGGCGCAGGCGCTCAAGGAAGCGGTGATCGCCGAGTGTCCCAAGGATTCAATTTCATCGAACGAAACCGCGTAAAACATGCGCTTGAGGCTTCAGCGGCGCAAAGTATGCTGATTCAGGAAGTAACGATGAATGGCCAAGGAGACGCGACATGGGATTGCTGGTAGAAGGTGAGTGGGTCGATCAGTGGTACGACACCAAGAAAAGCGGCGGCGAGTTCGTGCGCGAGTCGGCCAAGCTGCGCGACTGGGTAGGCGAGGGCGCACCCGCGGATCATGAAGGCGAACGTTTTCCCGCCGAGCAGGGGCGCTACCATCTTTACGTATCGCTCGCCTGCCCCTGGGCGCATCGAGCGCTGATCATGCGCACGTTGAAAGGGGTGGACGAGCTGATCGGCGTCTCCCACGTAAGCCCCTTGATGCTCGACAAGGGCTGGACCTACGACGAGGCGGAAGGCTCTAGCGGCGATCCCGTCAATCATGCCCGCTACCACTACGAGCTCTATACAAGGACCGATCCACACTATACCGGGCGCGTCACGGTGCCGGTGCTATGGGACAAGCAGCGCCGAACCATCGTCAACAACGAGTCGGCGGATCTCGTGCGCATGTTCAACGGCGCCTTCGACGAGTTGACCGGCAATACGCTCGACTTCTACCCGCAGGATCTTCGCACCACGATCGACGAGATCAATGCCGACGTCTACGACAACGTCAACAACGGGGTCTACAAGGCGGGTTTCGCGACCGAGCAGGCGGTGTACGAGAAACACGTCAAGGCGCTCTTCGCCGCGCTCGACCGTCTCGAGCAGCGCCTGGAGACCCATCGCTACCTGGCGGGGGAGTGGCTGACCGAGGCGGATATTCGCCTGTTCACCACCCTGGTGCGTTTCGACGCGGTGTATCACGGCCACTTCAAGTGCAACGTCCGGCGCATAGAGGATTACCCGCAGCTCTCGAACTACCTGCGCGAGCTGTACCAGTGGCCGGGCGTGGCCGACACCGTGAACATGGAGCACATCAAGCGCCATTACTATTACAGCCACGCCAACATCAACCCCACTCGCATCGTGCCCGTCGGGCCGGTACTCGACTTCGACCGCCCCCACGACCGTGAACGCCTCCCGGGGGCTGGCATTCGTTCGCGATCGGCATGAGTCAAGTCCTGCCAAAACGCAGAAGGGCCGCCCAATGGGCGGCCCTTCTGCGTCTTGCCTGACAAAAGCTTGGTTGGCGAGCGCTTACTGCTGTTCGGGGGCGTCGTCGTCGCTGAACGCTTCCCGGGTACGCTGCCAGGCGCTTTCGGCACCGTCGCGCGTGGTCTGCCAAGCTTCGCGAGCATTGGCCTGGGTCTGCTCCCACCAGTCGCGATCATAGGCGGGGAAGTCTTCCACTTCTTCCGGGGTGGCCGAGAGCATGATGCGGTGCTCGGTTTCACCATCGCCTTCGGTGCTGGTCTCGAGGGTGAAGTAGTCGGTGCCGACCACGATCTCGCGACCGCCAAGGCCCAGCACGGCGCCACTTTCGATGACCAGTGCGGTGATGCGCATGTCGTCGTCGAACAGAATGTCGTCCACGTCACCGATCTCTTCGCCTGAACCGTTGGCGAAATAGACGTCGGCATCGAGAATGTCCTCGGCCGAGTAGACGCCTTGCGGCTCCTGGGTGGTGGTCTGGGCCTGGGCATCGAGTGCCAGTCCTGCCAGCAGGGCAGTGCTCATGGCCGTCAGTAGCAGTGATTTACGCATATTGAACTCCTTGTCACCTGAGTGGCTTGTAACCTCGGCGGATCATGGCGATGGCACTGTTTGCCATCGGTGCCTGTCCGGATACGACCGCTGCGTTCGTCGCGGGTCGATAGAGGCCGGGGCGGCGCGTCCTGCGCCAGACCCGGTCGTGAATCCTAAAGGCCGTCGGCCCAGTCGTCGGCACGCTTTTCCGCCTGCTCGCGCTCGAGGCCGTATTTCTGCTGGAGCTTGCCCACCAGCTGATCCTTCTTGCCACCGATCTGATCGAGTTCGTCGTCGGTCAGCTCACCCCAGCTGGCGCGCGCCTTGCCTTTCATCTCGGTCCATTTGCCTTCGATCTGGTCCCAGTTCATGGCGTCTCTCCTTGGTACATGCGTTAAGCTGCGGCCGTAAGCCGTAAATCGGTGTTGCCATTGAAATCTTAGACGATACATCGACAAGCGCAAGCCCGATGGTTCATGTCGGGTAAAGCGAAAAGGCTAGCCAGTCAAGTGGTGAGGTGGTAGTATCCGCTCTCCTCGCATGTGTTGACCCCTCCATCAAGACGGTAAGCGTAAAAGCCCGTAGACGCTATGCACTATTTACTATGCACTATGCGGCTCCGCTTGCGGGAACATCCAACGAGATGTTCATTGCTGTGAAGATGGCGCGTTTTTAGCATTTCACCAGTCGGGTGAAATCGACGCAGAAGGTCGCCACGACGGTCGGCAGACACGTTTCATTGTCATCGTTATCTGCCTCCGAATGCTGGGTGCGACCGGCGTCTTTGACTCCTTCAGTTGATCCTCCGCACGGCGGAGTTCGTGAACAGCGCCTTGCGCTGCTTGACGTGTCGAAGACGCTCATGACGTTTTTTGCCGGCCCCCGCCGGCCTACCAAGGTGTGATTAATGACCTCGACTTCTGTCGCCTCGCCGAGCTTCGGCGATCTGGCTCTGCTGCCTGCCGTTCTTTCTGCTGTTGAAGCACAGGGCTACCAGACTCCTTCGCCCATCCAGGCGCAAACCATTCCTGCGCTGCTGGAAGGCCGCGACATGCTGGGCCAGGCCCAGACCGGTACCGGCAAGACCGCTGCCTTTGCACTGCCGCTTCTTTCTCGTCTCGATCTTGACCGTCGCGAACCCCAGGTGCTGGTGATGGCTCCGACCCGTGAGCTCGCCCAGCAGGTGGCGGTCTCGTTCAGCAAGTACGGCCAGAACCTCAAGGGCCTGGAAGTGGCCACGCTGTGCGGCGGCCAGGAGTATCGCGAGCAGCTCGGCGCCCTGAAGCGCGGTGCCCAGGTCGTGGTCGGCACCCCCGGACGCATCATCGACCACCTGGATCGCGGCAGCCTGAAACTCGACGGCCTCTCCGCCCTGGTGCTCGACGAAGCCGACGAGATGCTGCGCATGGGCTTCATCGACGACGTCAAGCGCGTGGTCGCCGACACCCCGCAGAATGCCCAGCGCGTGTTCTTCTCGGCGACCCTGCCGACGGAGATCGAGCGCATCGTCAACCGTTACCTGGTCGACCCGGTCAAGGTGGCCATCGAGTCCAAGACCACCACCGGCGACAACATCGAGCAGCGCCTGGTGCGCGTCGATGGCGGTGCCAAGCTCGAAGCGCTGGCGCGCATCCTCGAAGTCGAGCCCGTCGATGCGGCGATCGTCTTCGTGCGCACTCGCGCGGCGTGCACCACGCTGGTCGAGCAGCTCACCGCGCGCGGCGTCAACGCCGCCGGCCTTTCCGGCGACCTGGACCAGAGCCTGCGCGAGCGCACCATCACCCGCCTGAAGCGCGGCAAGGTGGACGTGTTGATCGCCACCGACGTCGCCGCTCGCGGTCTCGACGTGCCGCGCATCACCCACGTGGTCAACTACGACCTGCCCCAGGACGCCGAAGCCTACACCCACCGTATCGGCCGTACCGGTCGTGCCGGACGCAGCGGCATCGCGATCACCTTCGCCGGCTTCCGTGAAGGCCGCAAGGTGGGCTGGATGGAGCAGGCCACCGGTCAGAAGATGACCGAAATGCCGCTGCCGGACGAGAGCGCCATTCGCGCCCACCGCGACGAGGTATTCCATCACCGCGTGGTGGCGGCCCTGACCAAGGGCGCCGACGAACAGCGCGCGCTGGTCGAGCGTCTGGTCGAGGAAGGCCACGACGCCATCGAGCTTGCCTGCGCCTTCGCCGCCATGGCCCGCGCCGACGAAGCGCCGATCGGTCGTCTGCAGGCACCGCGCAAGGAACGCCCGACCCGCGATGGCGGTCGTGACGGCAAGCCGCGTCGCGAGCGCTCCAGCATCCCGAGCGAAGGCATGACCCGCTATCGCGTCTCCGTCGGCCACAAGGACGGCGTCAAGCCGGGCCAACTGGTCGGGGCGCTGGCCAACGAAGGCGGTATCGAAGGCGCGCGCATCGGCCGCATCGATATCCGCAACGCCTTCTCGGTGGTGGAGCTGCCGAGCGGTCTGCCAGCCAGCATCCTGGCCAAGATGGCGCGCGCCCGGGTGGCCGGTCGTCCGCTGGAAATCAGCGAAGACAGCGCCCCCGAGCGCGCACCGCGTCGCCGCCGCGACGACGGCGATGCGCCGGTTCGCCGCCGCGAACGCGCCTGAACTTGAGCCTGAGCCTGACGGCCTGACAAGACCCCGCTTTCGAGCGGGGTTTTTTATGCGCCGAGAAATCTTCTAGGCTTAGCGAGACACCATAGACAGGAGGTGACATGGACGCACCGTCGCACGAATGGAATCTCGAGCCCGCCGAGGCCATCGCACTGCAAAAGCGCCTCGCAACGCGCTTGGAGCTCGCCGACCGCATCGACGAGGTGGCGTACATCGCCGGGGTGGATATCGGCTTCGAGGAAGCCGGCAAGATCACCCGGGCGGCGGTGGTACTGCTCGAGTGGGATGAAGCCAAGGCACCGACGCTGGAGGTCGTCGAGCAGGTGATCCACCGCGAGCCCACGCGCATGCCCTACGTGCCGGGGCTACTTTCGTTTCGCGAGATTCCGGCTGCCTTGGGCGCCTTCGCGAAACTCTCGCAAACCCCGCAGCTGGTGATGGTCGACGGCCAGGGGATCGCGCACCCGCGAAAGCTCGGCGTGGCGGCGCACCTCGGGCTATGGCTCGATCTTCCGACCATCGGTGTCGCCAAGTCGCGCCTTTACGGACGCTTCGAGCCGGTGGGCGAGCGGCGCGGCGACTGGAGCGCACTGACCGCCCGGGGCGAGACCATCGGCGCCGTGCTGCGCTCGCGGGAGAAGGTGAAGCCGATCTTCGTGTCCCCCGGGCACCGGCTGTCGCTTGCCACCTCGCTTGACTGGGTCACGCGGTGCCTCGGGCGCACCAAGCTGCCCGAGCCCACGCGGTTGGCCGACCGGCTCGCCTCGCGGCGCGACGAGAAGCGCCGCAAGGCCAGCGTCGAGCCTACAAGAGACGCGTGAAGCGCTCGAGCAGGCTGCTGGCGTGAGAGGTGGGCGCGATGGCCTGGATCAAGGCGCCGACGTCCTCGCCCTGTTCGACCAGCGCGTCGCTCACGCGCTCGAGGTAGGCGCGCATGATGTCGGTGTCGAACTCCGGGTGGAACTGCACGCTCCATTGGCGCGTGCCGTAACGCAGCGCCTGGTGGCCGTCGTGGTCGTTGCAGGCGAGGATCACGGCATCGCCCGGGGCCCGCAGCACCGTCTGGCCATGGGTCAGGTGCGCCTTGAAGCGCGAAGGCAGCTGGCTGAACAGCGCATCACGGTCGGAGGCGTCGGTACGCTCGACCGTGAACGTACCCGCCTCGCGCCCCTTCGGGTGGTTGCCGGCCTCGCCGCCGAAGGCCTCCGCCATCAGCTGGTGGCCGTAGCACACGCCGAGCATGGCGATATCGCGTGCACGGGCCTGCTTGAGCCAGGGCTTGAGCGCCTCGCTCCACGCTTCTTTGTCGCTGACCATGGCGTTTGAGCCGGTGATCACGATGGCATCGAGCCCGTCAAGCTCAGGTGCATGGGTGTCGCTGCGCGGGTCCCAGAGCGTGACGGTGATGCCGGGCACGGCGCGCTCGAGAGGCTGCGAGAACAGCCTGTCGAAGTCACCGTGGCGCTCGACGACTTCGGGAAAGGCGTCGCCGGTCTTGATGATCAGTACTGAGGGCATGAAAATCTCGTGTCGATGGATGCAAGCCGCCGGCTGCGTTATAAACGAGTCGCCCATGATTCGGCGACCGGGAACCGTGTTGCCGGGTCGTCACCAATAACACGTAAGGAACTCTCATGCAGCAAATTACCCGAGGCGGTACACCGATGGACGTGGATGGCGCGATTCCCGAGGCGGGAGCCAAGGCGCCGGCGCTCACGCTGACCGACCGCGACCTCAACGACGTGACGCTTGCGGATTTCGCCGGCAAGCGCAAGGTGCTCAACATCATCCCCAGCGTCGATACGCCCACCTGCGCCACGTCCACGCGCCGCTTCAACGAGCTGGCCGCGGCGATGGAAGACACGGTGGTGCTGGTGGTCTCGGCGGACCTGCCGTTTGCAGCGGTGCGCTTTTGCGGCGCCGAAGGGCTCGATGACGTGGAGACGCTCTCCACCTTTCGTCACCCGGAATTTTTGAAAGCGTGGGGCGTGGCCCTCGTCAACAGCCCGATGCAGGGGCTCTGCGCGCGGGCGGTGGTGGTGCTCGATACCGATGACACCGTACTGCACAGCGAACTGGTGGGCGAGCTCAAGAACGAGCCCGACTACGACGCCGCGCTGAGCGCTCTGAAGGCGCGTTGACGCTCAGCCCTGACGGCGGGCCGCCTCCAC
>NZ_JAMZBD010000070.1:0-9841 GCF_024158685.1 Halomonas sp. 707D4
GGTATCCTGATGGCGCGTCGCGCGCCGTCGCTGATCAACATGGGCGATACGCTCGCGGTGATCGCCGATGTCGTCGACCGGCTCGAGGCTTGAGGGCGCGTGCTGAAACTCGACCGCTTCGACCTCAAGATCCTCGAGATCCTCTCCCGCGACGGGCGCATCACCAAGTCGCGCCTGGCCGAGGCGATCAATCTTTCGATCAGCCCCTGCTGGGAGCGGGTCAAGCGGCTCGAGAAGGCCGGCGTCATCCAGGGCTACAGCGCGCGCATCGACGCCCGGGTGCTGGTGCCGCGCACGCCGGTGTGGGTGCAGATCGAGCTCAAGGCGCACAATGCCGAGAGCTTTGCGCGCTTCGAGGCGCTGGTGATGGAAACCCCCGAGGTCACCGAGTGCGTGGCGGTCGGCGGCGGGGTGGACTATCTGGTCAAGTTCGAGGCGCGCTCGATCGACGGCTACCAGCGCCTCATGGACCGCTGGCTGGTCAGTGACGTCGGCATCGAGCGCTACTTCACCTATATCGTCACCAAGACGGTCAAGCAGAGCAGCGTCGATATCGAGGCGCTGGAGCATCGCTAGTCGTCGAACAGCCCAGGCTGGATGATCGACGAGGCGTCGTGGCGGCCTTCGCGAACCCGGTTGCGACCGGCGCGCTTGGCGGCGTAGAGCGCCCGGTCCGCTTCCAGGATCAGCGGCGTGAGCGCATCGCCTTGCTCGAGGAGGCCCACGCAGATGCCCACGCTGACCGTCACGCAGGCATGCTCCGACTCGCGGTGGGCGAGATCCAGCGCCGCCACCGTTGCCCGGATGCGCTCGCCGAGTGCGGCGCTCGACAGGGCGTCGAGCCCGTTGCCGGTGTGCAGCACCAGAAACTCCTCTCCCCCGTAGCGACAGGCCGTGTCCTGCGGACCGCAGGCGCTCTGGATCGCCTGAGCGACCTGCTTCAGGCAGTGATCCCCGGCGTCGTGGCCGTAGGTGTCGTTGAAGGCCTTGAAGTGATCCACGTCGATCAGGACGAGCGCGACGCGCTGGTCGCGCGCGCGGCGGCGCAGGGCGAGCGCCGCCGCGTGGCGGCTCAGGCCACGGCGGTTGGCAAGCCCCGTCAAGGGATCGATGTGGGAGATCTTGTCGAGGTTCTCGTTGCGCTCGGCAAGCTCTGCGCGCAGGGTGTCGGTGTTGAGGTTCTGGAGATAGAGGCGCAGCGACTCCGTCGAGAAGCGGTAGTTCGCCATCAGCGTCAGCACTACGGTCGGTACGCCCACCACCAGATGGTTGATCACGTACTCCTTGTCGGCTCCCGGCAGGAACCAGATGGTGGTGTAGAGGCACAGGCAGACGACGATCGAGGCGTAGACGCTCTGTTCGAAGGGCGGCGCCAGCACGATGGTCAGGACCAGCTGGAAGACGAGCCCCGCGTAGAAGTAGTGCAGCACCCGAGGGTTGTCGGTCCCCAGCAGCACGATGCACCACACCAGGGTCGCGACGCTCACCACGCCAATGCTGGCGAACTCCTTGTGGCGTATCGGCACCGGGCGCTGATAGTAGAGCAACAGAAGCACCGCCAGCGGCCCTACCACGAAAAAGCGTATCAGAAGCGAGCGCAGCCCGATGTCCGGCAGCAGGTACATGTCCACCGGAATATAGGAGAAATAGAAAAGCGCCAGCAGAAAGGTCACCAGGCGAAGGGTGGCAAGGCGCTGATCGTGGCGGTCACGATCGAAGCGCGCTTTCGCGGTGGTGTCGCCAATGCGCTGCGCGAGCAGGTCGAAATACGAAAGTCGGTACACGGGGGTTACCCTGGCTGGGCGTCCTTCGCCTTGACGTGATACCTGTTCCTTCAGGGTGTTTGCACGGCCAGGTTGCAGCGTCCGGCGGCCGGGGCGAATGAGCGCATGATAGTACTATTTCTGCAAGCGGTTCACTAAGCAAAGATTGGCGTTGCCGAAGTATTTTCAACGCAGTCGTCGATCCGGCGAGGTGCCCGTCAGACCGGCAACGAAAAAAACCTATCCAGGCGGTGACTTCGAAAAAAAATCACCACATTGGCGCAGGATTTTCGAAAACACTTCGGGTCGGCTCTTCGCTAAGCTGGCGGCATCGATTACCGGGCGCCCGGCAACGCCGTGACGTTCGCCGCGTGTACAGGAGTGAGCCATGACCCTGCTATCCAATGCGCTTTCCAGACGTCTCGACGATCCGCGCCTCTTTCGCCAGTACGCCTACGTGAACGGGCAGTGGACCCACGGCGAGAGCGGGCGCGAAGAAGCCGTGCTCGACCCGGCCACCCAGGACACCATCGGCCATATCCCGCTTCTGGAAGCCCATCAGATCACCGCGGCGGTGGATGCCGCCGAGGCGGCCTTCGCCCAGTGGCGCCTTTTGCGCGCCGACGAGCGCTGCGAGCGCCTGCTCGCCTGGTACGACCTGATCCAGCATAACCGCGAGGATCTGGCGCGCATCATGACCCTCGAGCAGGGCAAGCCGCTGCCGGACGCCCGGGGCGAGGTGGAGTACGGCGCAAGCTTCGTGCGCTGGTTCGCCGAGGAGGGCAAGCGCACCTACGGCGACACCATCCCGAGCCACATTCCCAACGCGAGCCTCGGCACGCTCAAGGAACCGGTCGGGATCGCGGCGATGATCACGCCCTGGAACTTTCCGCTGGCGATGATCACCCGCAAGGCGGCAGCGGCACTCGCCGCCGGCTGCCCGGTGATCGTCAAGCCCGCCAACGAGACGCCGTTTTCCGCGCTGGCGCTGGCCGAACTCGCCGAGCGCGCGGGCATTCCGGCAGGCATCTTCAACGTGGTGCTGGGCGAGCCCGCCGAGGTGTCGAAGATTCTCTGCAGCGAGCCGCGCATCCGCGCGCTGTCCTTCACCGGCTCCACTCGCGTCGGGCGGCTTCTGATGGAGCAGAGCGCCGGGACCGTCAAGCGCCTCTCGCTGGAGCTCGGCGGCAACGCTCCGTTCATCGTCGGCCCGGACATGGACCCGAAGGAAGCCGCGCTCGCTGCCGTGGCGGCGAAATTCCAGACTGCCGGACAGGATTGCCTGGCGGCCAACCGGATCCTGGTGCACGAATCGATCGTTGAGGCCTTCGTCGCCGCGTTTGCCGAGCGCATGGCCGCGCTCACCGTGGGCAACGGCTTCGAGGGCGAGGTGGACCTGGGCCCCTTGATCCATCGCCAGGCGGTGGAGAAGGCCGCCGCCATCGTCGATGACGCGATCTCCCGGGGCGCCACGCTGGTGGCCGGCGACCAGAGTCGCGCGCCGGGCCCGAACTTCTTCATGCCGGTGCTGCTCACCAACGTGACGCCGACGATGAAGGTCTGGCGCGAGGAGAACTTCGCCCCGGTCGCCGGCATTACCGCCTACTCGAGCGACGACGAGGTGATCGCCATGGCCAACGATACCGAGTATGGCCTGGCGGCGTATATCTACACCCACGACATTCGCCGCATCTGGAAACTGATGCGGGCGCTGGAGTACGGTATGGTCAGCGTCAACTCGGTCAAGATGACCGGCCCCCCGGTGCCCTTCGGCGGCGTCAAGCAGTCGGGCCTTGGCCGCGAGGGCGGGGCCACCGGCATCGACGAGTACCTGGAAACCAAGTATTACTGCCTGGGGGCGCTGGGCTCGGTGTCCGGCAGCTAGGCAAGCAATGACCTATTAACGATGACAGGAAATGCCCCGCCCGACGGCGGGCGGGGCGCTCGAACAGAAGGCAGCGTATGAGTCAGCATCAAGCGTTAATCGACCGCGACCGCAAGGTCACCTTTCACGCCTCGACCCACCTCAGGGACTTCGCCCACGGCGACGCCCCGGGTCGCGTGATCACCGGCGGTAAAGGCATCCACATCGTCGACAAGGACGGGCGCGAGTTCATCGACGGCTTCGCCGGGCTCTACTGCGTGAACATCGGCTACGGGCGCACCGAGATCGCCGAGGCGATCTACAAGCAGGCGCTGGAACTCTCCTACTACCACACCTACGTGGGCCACGCCAACGAGCCGCAGATCGAGCTTTCCGAGCGCATCGTCAAGGCCGCCGGCATGAACATGTCGAAGGTCTACTACGGCATGTCGGGCAGTGATGCCAACGAGACCCAGCTCAAGATCGTGCGCTACTACAATAACGTCTTGGGCCGGCCGCAGAAGAAGAAGGTGATCTCGCGCATGCGCGGCTACCACGGCTCCGGCATCGCGTCGGGTTCGCTCACCGGGCTCAAGGCGTTCCACGACCATTTCGACCTGCCGATCGACACCATTCGCCATACCGAGGCGCCGCACTATTATCTGCGCAGCGCCGAGCAGCACGGCATGACCGAGCCGGAATTCTCCGCGTTCTGCGCCGAGAAGCTCGAGGCGATGATCCTGGAGGAGGGCCCGGACACCGTGGCCGCCTTCATCGGCGAACCGGTACTCGGCACCGGCGGCATCGTGCCGCCGCCGGAGGGCTACTGGCAAGCGATCCAGGCGGTCCTCAAGAAGTACGATGTGCTGTTGATCGCCGATGAAGTGGTGTGCGGCTTCGGGCGCACCGGGGCGGCCTTCGGCAGCCACTACTACGGCATCGAGCCGGACCTGGTCACCATCGCCAAGGGCCTCACCAGCGCCTACCAGCCACTCTCCGGGGTGATCGTCGGCGACAAGGTGTGGAAGGTGCTCGAAGCCGGCACCGGCGAGTTCGGCCCGATCGGCCACGGCTGGACCTACTCCGGCCACGCGCTGGGCTGCGCGGCGGGGCTCGCCAATCTCGACATCATCGAGCGCGAGAACCTGGTGGGCAACGCCGCGGAAACCGGCAGCTACTTCCAGACCCAACTGAAGAAGACCTTCGAGGGTCATCCGCTCCTGGGCGACGTGCGCGGCGTGGGCCTGATGGCCGCGCTCGAGTTCTCGCCGGAGGCGAAAGAGCGCCTGCACTTCGACCCGGCGCTGAAGGTCGGCCCGCGGGTCGCTGCGGCGGCCCTCGAGGAGAACCTGATCGCCCGGGCCATGCCCCAGGGTGACATCCTCGGCTTCGCGCCGCCTTTGACCATCAACCGCGAGGAGGTGGACGAGGTGATCAGTCGAGCCAAGCGCGCCGTCGACCGCGTCACCGACGAGCTGACCCGCTCGGGAGACCTCAAGACCGGCGCGCAGGAGGCGGCGTTCACCGTCTGACCCGGCGCCCGATCCAGACGCCGCTGCCTCGCAGCGGCGTTCTTGTTTTGCGCCGGGCAGGCTACGCTTAGTCTGAACGATCCACTTCAAGGAGGTGCATCATGCAACCGGTACTGGCCTTCGACGTCTACGGCACGCTGATCGATACCCAGGGCGTGGTCGACGAGCTCGAGCGGCGCCTCGAGGCCCCGGCAAGAGCCCAGGAGTTCGCCCGGCGCTGGCGCGAGAAGCAGCTCGAGTACAGCTTTCGCTTCGGCCTGATGGGGGCCTACGTGAGCTTCGCCGAATGCACCGAGAAGGCGCTGGTATTCACCGACCGCGCGCTGCAGACCGGGCTTTCCGACAACGACTGCGATCACCTGATGTCGGCCTACGCCGAGCTTCCCGCCTTTGACGATGCGCTCGCCGCGCTCGACCGACTCAAGAGCGCCGGGTTTCGCTGCGTGGCGTTCTCCAGCGGCACGCAGGAGGCGATGGGTGAGTTACTGGGGCGTGCCGGTGCGGCGCGCTACATGGACGAGCTGGTCAGCGTCGACGAGATCAAGCGCTTCAAGCCCGACCCGGCAGTGTACGCTTACCTGCGCACTCGGCTCGACAGCCGCCCGGAGCATACCTGGCTTATCTCCAGCAACCCGTTCGACGTGATCGGGGCCAAGCAGGCGGGTCTCAAGAGCGCCTGGGTGCGCCGGCGCTCGGATGCGCCCTTCGACCCCTGGGGAATCGAGCCGGACATGACCGTGCCCGACCTGCAGGCGTTCGCCGAACGCATGATGGGCTGAGAGGGCGACCCTTTCGAGGATCGCGGTTGACAAGCCGTAGCGCCCCTCCTATAAACACGCAATGTCCCCCACACTCAGGCTCCCATGTTCCTGCTGATCGTTACCGCGACGCTTGCCATTGCCCTGTCGTTTCTGTGCTCCATTCTCGAAGCGGCGCTTCTCTCCATCACCCCGAGCTACATCGCCAGGCTCAAGGACGAGCATCCTCGGCTGCACGCCTCCCTCGACCGGCTCAAGACCCATATCGACCGGCCGCTGGCGGCGATTCTCACCCTCAATACCATCGCCCACACGGTCGGGGCGACCGCCGTCGGCGCCCAGGCGGCGACGGTGTTCGGCGACACCTCCATCGCCGTCGTCTCGGCGGTGATGACGCTTCTGATCCTGGTGCTCTCGGAGATCATTCCCAAGACCATCGGCGCCACTTACTGGAAGAGTATCGCGCCGTATCTACCGCGCCTTCTGAAGCCGATGATCATCGCGCTTCTGCCGTTCATCTGGCTGTCGGAGCAGATCACGCGGCGCCTGGGTCGCGCCGAGCACGACGTGGACCTGCGCGACGAGATCAAGGTGCTGGCGCGCACCGGTCTCGAGCAGCGCGTGCTGGATGAAGACGAGTCGCGCACCATCGTCAACGTGCTCAACCTGCACGAAATCAAGGTTTCCGGGGCCATGACGCCGCGCACGGTGTGCGTGACGGTGGCGCCGAACATGACCGTGGCCGAGTTCGATGCCCGTCACGGCAAGGCATCGTTCACCCGCTTTCCGGTGATGGACGGTGGCGAGCAGCCTTTCGGCTACGTGCACAAGGCGGATGTCTATCACGCCGACGACGAGCGGACCATGCGCGATCTGATGCATCCGATCGGCCGGGTGGACGTGGCAGAGAACGTCGAGCGGGTATTCGTCGACATGCTCAAGGATCACCTGCACATGCGCGTGGTGTTCGACGATCACGGCACGTTCGTCGGTCTCATCACCCTGGAGGACATTCTCGAGACCCTGTTGGGCCGGGATATCGTCGACGAGACCGATAGCGTGGTGAACCTGCGCCATCACGCCAAGCAGCGTTGGCTTTCACGCATCAAACGCGATGAAAAGGGCGCTCCGGAAAGCTAGGCGGCGCGTTGGAACGAGGAGAGGACGCGCAGTGTCTTAGCACCGAATGTTCTATAGTGAATTGCATAAAGGTGGTTTAAGGTATTAAAAATTCGATCACCCGAGAAGGAGGCACCATGTCACTACGTATCAACGCGGTCGTTCCCGATTTCGAGGCCAACACCAGCCAGGGCAGCATTCGTTTCCACGACTGGATCGGCGATAGCTGGGCGATCCTGTTCTCGCACCCGAAGGACTTCACCCCGGTGTGCACCACCGAGTTCGGCGCCGTGGCCAAGCTCGGCGAGGAGTGGAAAAAACGGGGGACCAAGGTGATCGGCGTCTCCGTGGATGGCGTCGAGGATCACAAGCGCTGGGCCGGCGACATCGAAACCTACAGCGAAAGCGTCGTCGACTTTCCGATCATTGCCGACGAAGGCCTCGAGGTTTCCAAGCTCTTCGACATGCTGCCGGAAGACGCCTACCTGCCCGATGGCCGCACGCCAGCGGACAGCGCCACGGTGCGTTCGGTGTTCATCATCGGCCCGGACAAGCAGTTGAAGCTCTCCATGACCTATCCGATGACCGTGGGGCGCAACTTCGCCGAGATCCTGCGGGCGCTGGATGCGCTGCAAGCCACCGTCAAGCACGGTATCGCAACGCCAGCGGACTGGACCGTGGGCCAGGACGTGATCATTCCGCCGAGCGTATCCAACGAGGACGCCAAGGCGAAGTTCGGTGAATTCGACGCAGTGTTGCCTTACCTGCGCAAGACCAAGTTGAAGTGAGCCTCGGCGCCTCGGCGCTTGCGATACTCGAAAGGCGGCCTGCGGGCCGCCTTTTTCGTGAGGCGCGATCAGGCGGACTGAAGGGCGAGCTGGTCCACCGAGTCGGATACTCCCCGGGCGCCGGTGAGGATCTCGTTGACGATGGTCTCGATCTCGCCGACGCTCGTCTGGTTGTGCCTGCCCTGTTCGACCACCTGGGAAACGGCGAGGCTGGTGCGCTCGACCAGCTCGCTGTTCTCCTTGAGCACCCGGGTGATCTCCGTGACCGCCTCGCTCGAGCCCCGGGCCAGCTGGCGAACCTCGTGGGCGACAACGGCGAACCCGCGCCCCTGTTCGCCGGCCCGCGCTGCCTCGACCGCCGCGTTGAGCGATAGAAGGTTGGTCTGGTTGGCGATCCTGGCGATCGACTCGGTGATGGCGTTGATCGTCTGGGCCTGCTTGTTGAGCGCCGTCATCAGCGCCTGGGCGTCCTCCAGGGTCTTGGAGGCCTGCCGCGACTCCTCGAGCACCCGGTGCAGATGCGTCAGGCCGTTCTGGGCGATCTGCTCGGTCTGGCTCGAGGTGCTCTGGGCGGTCAATACCGCGCGCTTGGCGGCCTCGTTCTCCTCGACGGCGCGGGTGATGTCGGTGGCGAACTTGACGACCTTGGTCACCCGGCCCTGGTCATCGAATACCGGGTTGTAGGTCGCCTCGAGCCAGACGCTATGGCCCTCACCGTGCAGGCGCTCGAACTTGCCCTGCTTGAACTGGCCGCTGGCGAGCGCGCTCCAGAACTGGTCGAGCTGGGGCACGAAGTCGACGGTACAGAACATGCGGTGGTGGCGACCGGCAATTGCTTCGCTCTTGTAGCCCATGGTGCGCTCGAAGTTGGCGTTGGCGCTCAGGATGGTGCCGTCGGGGGCGAACTCGATCACCGCCATGGAGCTGTCCAGGGCCTTGAGAACGGCGCTGTGGCTCTGGGCCGACGCGTGCTGCCTGGAGATGTCGCTGGCGATCTTGACGATGCTCACGACCTTGCGACGGCGGTTCCTGACCGGCAGGTAGATCGCCTCGAGCCACACGTCCTCGCCACTGGCGCTGATGCGCCGAAAGCTCCCCTGCTGCGGCTCACCGCCGGCCAGGGCCGCCCAGAAGCGCTGGTAGTCGGGAGACGCCACCTCTTCCGGCGTGCAGAACAGGCTGTGGTGCCGGCCCGCGATCTCTTCGAGGGTGTAGCCCATCGTCTCGAGAAAGAGCGGACTTGCTTCTTGAATCAGGCCATCCGGCGAAAAGTGGATGCTGGCGGTATGCTGCTGAAGGGCAAGGGGCAGGGCGGCATGCTTCATGAACGTGAGCATAGGGCGTTCTCGTCAAGTATCGCGGTTGTACAATGGTAGTACGCTTTGTTTCGATGTAGCCAGTCTTTTGTATAGCTTTTGTATTGGTTTTCTCGTGCCTGGCAAGATCGCCGGTACAGTGAAAAGAGGGGGCTCAATGGCCGACGTGATGAATCATGGTATGAAACGTTGCATCATTGACCACCAGGTCAGGTTTGTCCAATAGAGGTTGACTTCTTCATGAATAGAGGTTGACTAAGCGTAGGTGCCAGCTGTCGCCTGCTTTAGTATACTCCTGCTCCTGGGCAGGCGCGTTCCACGCTCCTGCGATACGATCCATTCCAATGACAGCGATTCCTGCATGTTCCTTGTCTGCACGTGGATGATGACTCCACCCTAGCATCTCGCCTCGTTCGTGATTCTTACCATCGCTTGCACCGCGATGTCGGGCACTCGTGCCCGCAGCCCGCGCGATGGACTTCTGCGGCTATGCAACTAGCCCGGTTCTACGACAAGGTAACGATATGACACTTTTCAGCCGCCAAGAGTGGTTTTCGAACGTTCGGGGTGACGTACTCTCGGGTCTCGTGGTGGCGCTTGCGCTGATTCCCGAGGCGATCGCCTTCTCGATCATCGCCGGCGTCGACCCCAAGGTCGGACTCTACGCCTCGTTCTGCATCGCGGTGATCATCGCCTTCACC
>NZ_JAMZBD010000071.1:0-9831 GCF_024158685.1 Halomonas sp. 707D4
GACCGTCACCTGGGCGAAGGAACTCGCCCGCTACGCCATTCGGACCGCGACCGTCGCGCCGGGGTTCGTGGCCACGGAGATGACCGCGGCGATGCGCCCCGACATGCTCGAGCGCATCGAGCAGAGCGTACCGCTGAATCGGCTGGGCGAGCCCGACCATATCGCCCAGAGCGTGGCCTTCGCGTTCGACAACGACTACTTTACCGGGCGCATCATCGAGTGCGACGGCGGGCTGCGGCTTTGATCGACCGCGTCAGAAATAGTCGCGGCTGATCTCGCGCTGGAAGTACATCTCGAGGCGCAGCGTCATCGCCCAGCGCGGGTCATAGCGCGTGTCGCGCTGAAAGTGCAGCTCGGGGATGACGTCGCCGAACAGGATGCCCTTGTGCAGATCGCGCCGGTAGCGGGTCTGCAGGTAGTAATCGGTCATGCGCGGGTGCGAGGCGCTCTCGCCAACGGCGATCGCCGAATGGCGCAGCGCGCTTCGCTTGTTGATGCGCTGGTTGAGCTCGGCGACTTCGCTGTACTCCAGGGTGTCCTCCTCCTCGCGCCACTGCACGGTACTGATGAAGCGCAGATGGCGGCGATTGCTCAGGGGGCGGCCCAAATCCCACTGGGTGCGTGCCGAGTAGCCTGCGTTGTTGAACCAGGAGAGTCGGTTGAAGGATTCGAGCTGCCAGGGGCCATAGCCGATATCCCACAGCCGTTCGCTGGTGAAACGCACGTAGGGGTCGATGGGCAGGCGAAGGCGTACACCGGCACCGAAGCGGTTGCTCCAGTGTTCGCGCTTGTCGCGCCTCTCCAGCCAGTCAAGGCCAAGGATCGAGTTCGAGCGATCGCGCTGGTCGTTGTAGAGCCGCCCCGAGCCCTCGTCGGCCAGCGTTCCCTGAGTTTCGTCCGGATCGCTTTCGATGACCAGGCGCAGGCGCTCTTCGGTGGTCGGCAGGTCGATGCGGTAGCGAATGCTGGTATCGCCGCTTACTCCGTCACCCTCCATCCAGTCGATCTCCTGTCCCAGGCGCAGGTAGGATTGGTTGCGTGAGGAGGCGCTGTAGTAGTCGCCGCCAAAGAAGGCATCGATATTGCGCGAGGTGTTATCGACCCAGTTGCCTATACGCGTACGAAAAGGCTCCAGATGCTCTTCTGCCCATTCATCGGGAAGATCGCTGTCACCGTCTTGCAAGGGTTGGGCAGCCGCATGAAGCGATAGCGCGAGCAACGAGCTCGCGCAGAGAAAGGTAATGCCGTGTTTCATCGAACGTCCCTGGACCCGAAGTTGTTATGCGAGACCCCGCAATCACGCCTTGTGGGTCTCGATATTCTTGGCCCATTCTAGCACCTGCTTGCGCTCGCGTCGGCTCGACATCCGCTGGGTATCGATCTTGGCGGGAATCAACTGGCGGTTCGGCTCGGCATCGAGGGTCAGCTTGAAGACCCGCGAGGCACCGACCGGCATGTCCTCGGGGCCGTAGATCGCGACGACCCGAATTTCGAGATGAAGCTCCTCGCGGGCGAGTACCTGCTCGTCGATCTCCCAATAGGCCTTGAGTCCCTCGACGATCTTGCCGAAAGACTGAAGGTGGATATAGTCGCCGGAGCGCAGTGGCCCCTGATGAGTGCGAAAGGTGTCGTCGTCGTCCTCTTCGCTCTCCTTCTGGTGCTCCACCACGTCGAGCTCGTAGGTTCGTTCCTCGGTATGCAGGACCGCGATGACGTGCTGCACGTAGATCGCTTCGCTGCTCATGTTGCTGACCAGACAGAGTGCCTGGGTACCGGTTCCCTTGCCGCGGTTGACGATGATGCGTGGCTGGCGCTGACGGGCGAAGTTGTAGTAGAGCAGTTGCGCGTAGAACAACCACACGAACAGGGTGCAGATATTGGCGATCGCGGTGATCACCTGCGAGTGTTCCTCGAGCCATTCCATGGCATCGTGCCTCGTATATTGAAGGGTGCCGTGACAAGGTAGCGACATCGCGGTCGCGTGTCGTTAATGTAGATAAGGGGGTGCGAATTGGCCAGATGCTTCGATGATGAGCAGGCCGCAAGGGGAGGCAAGCAAAGAAAAAGAAGAGGCAGTAACGAGGGAGAGCTTGTCTGTGATTGGTGCGGATGGGGCGCACCGAAGTGGCTATCAAAATCAACATCATGCACCCCAAAACCGCCATAGGCATACACACAGGCATACAAGAAAAACCGCGCTGTTAGCCGTCTTCCTCTTCCCGCGTGTGCCGCTCCATCAGAGTCTGGCTGTAGCGGTAAATATCCGCAAGCCTGAACAGGACGTGCGCGCTGCGCGCTTCACCTTGCTTGAAGCCTTTCGGGCAGTCGGCGTCGTCCTTACGCAAACGGTCGAACTCCTTCGGGCTGCGCCCCAGAATGCGCGCCGCTTCCTGCCGTGTTACCTGGATGAACTCCGGGTCCAGCCATTGATCGATTTTCTGTGCGTTGCTCATTTCAATCTCCCGTATGCCGCTGGCCGCCATGGCCGTGCCCTGGTTTGCCGCGCCACTCCTGCTCCTGCAGCGCGATGCTCTCGTCGATACGTTGCTGGAGCTCACGCTCGACGAGTTCGCGCACGCCCGGGTGATCGGCGATCGCTCGCAGTTGCGCGAGCTCGGCGCGCTGGCGCTGGATGATGCCGGTGGAGACCTCGGCGAGCTCCCACTGATCGGTGGGACGCTCACCGGTATCCATGACCTTCCCCAGCCCATAGCAGTGGCCACAGGGTTTGGACTTGTCGCCCTTGATCGGGTCGGTACCGGTGCCCAGGCACAACGGGCAGTCGTCGCGCTCGAGTGGGCGCCACTGCTCGAGCCAGTCCCCCTGAGTCGTGCCGCTCTGGATGCCCTTGTCGAGATCCTCGTAGATTACGAGCCACTGACCCTCTAGCGCGCCGGCGCCCTGGTGCTGGGCGAGCTCGGCGTATTTGCCGCCATGTTCGCGGTGGGTGTGGGTGGGTTGGGTCATTGGCGTTCCTTACAATCCATGTATTCACGCGCTTTACGTAGACACCAGCGCGCGTTGATGCGAGGCGTGTTCTTAGGGAAGTAGGGTCCATCCTCGCCAAAGATAGTATCGTCCCACATGAATGTGCCGCACGCTTGCTGGTACAGGGTGCGCCAATCTTGACCTTCGCCCCAGTAATCAAGCTCGCCACCCACGCTGGGCATGTGGTTGACCCGCACTCGGCCCTGCCGGTTCTCTCGCACCTGCTTGGCGCTCAATGGCTCGCCAGGCCAACCATGGTGAAAGTGTGGTTCATACTCGTCATCGATCCACACGTGACCCAGCTCATCGCCCAGGATTGCAGACAGGTTCTTGCTGACCTTCTTCTCGATGCGTGGCTTCATGATCAATTGCCTCCTACGGCAGGCAGTAGCGGCGGCATGGTGCCGGTGTCGTAGGCGGTTTTTACCTGTGGCAGCATCCAGCCGCCGACGGTGCCGCCGTTGGGCAGCACGATGTGGGCGAGGAACTTCTCCTCGAACTCGGTGATACCGGACTCGACCGCCTCGAGCTTGGCTTTGATGACCAGGGCAAGCGCCCGCCACCGCTGTCGGCAGGCCTGTTCCCAAGCCTTGGCC
This sequence comes from Halomonas sp. 707D4, assembly GCF_024158685.1. Taxonomy (NCBI): domain Bacteria; kingdom Pseudomonadati; phylum Pseudomonadota; class Gammaproteobacteria; order Oceanospirillales; family Halomonadaceae; genus Halomonas; species Halomonas sp. 707D4. The sequence goes on from NZ_JAMZBD010000071.1 coordinate 3,585, forward strand.
GCCTGGGCGGGCGCGCGATCGCGGCCGGTCTCGGTTTGCGTGAACTCGCGGCTGGCACGGTCGGGCATTGCCAGGTCGAAACGGACACGCCGGCCGTGCATCTGGAACGCCATGACTGCCGTGGCGCCGTCCCATCCGTACATGAAGCCGCTGGCGCCGTAGCGGGAGACGGTTTGCTCGATCTCGGCGCGGCTGCGCTCACTCGAGACGCTGGTGTTTTCTGCGTAGCGGCTCATCGGACGGCCTCCAGTTCTTCGCGGTGCAGGCGGGCGGTCTCCACGACCGTCATACCCACGCGGTGGGCAACGTGTAGCTCGAGGTGAGCCCCTTTCGAGGCCTCCCAGCCGGGCAGCAGGGCGATGGTGTCGCAGGTGAGCATGTCGCGCAGGTCCTCGCGCAAGTACTCCTCCCAAGTGGCCTCGCCGAGCTCGCTCTGTTTCTCGGCCGGGTTGACCACGTCATAGCCCAGGGCGCGAAGCTCGGCGGCGGCGCAGTGGAACGCGCCGAAGTTCAGGCCGGGCAGCCCCGTCATGGGGCCGCTGATGTAGATGCGTTTCATTCGCTGGCGCCCTCCGGGTTTGCTACCTGGCGCTCAGCCTCACCGCCCAACCATTCGATGATTCGGGCCACGCTGACGCGTAGGCACCCGGCCATCAGCACGAAGTCTGTCTCAAGCCGCGCCAGGGCGTCGTCGCCATCGTCGGCATGGTCGGCCTCTTCGATCAGCGCGTCGCCGAAGCGCAGCGACTTGATCGCCAAATCGTCATGGAGCACGAACGAGAGCTGGCCCTCGATGCCAAGAGCGAACTGGCTGGCCTGGCGCCCGCTCTCGAGCAGTTGCTGGATCTCGTCGCTGTCGAGGTCTACCTGGCGCGCGCGCACCTCGCCGTCGTCGCCCTTGGCCTTGAGCACCACCTGGTAGCCCAGTTGCATGTCGGCGGGGCGGCTGGCGCCGTCGCCGAGCCAGGTGGTCATGGCGCTCACCGGTAGCGTCTGCGTGGCCAGCGGCGTGACTTTCAGCGAGCCCAGCGTTTCGCGCAGCAGGTCGAGCACTTCCTCGGCGCGGGCGCGGCTGCTGGTGTTGACACCGATCAGCTGGCGCTCGGTATCCCACCACACGTCAATTTTCTGGCTGCGCACGAACGCACGAGGCAAGAGCTCCTCGGTGATCTGCTCCTTGAGCGTGGTCTTCTCCTTGCGGGTGACCTTGCGGGCCTCCTGGGCTTCGATGTCAGCGACGCGCTCGGCCAGCTCTTCGGCAATCACGCTCGCGGGGAGCAGGCGCTCCTGGCGCAGTGCTGACAGCAGGCGGTGACCCTGGATCTCGTGGAGCAGCTGCCCGCCGCCCAGGCGCCCGGCGGGAGCGGCCCAGCCGATCCGGCGCGCGTCGGCGTTGCCCAGGGCGCGGGGAGCAAGCGGGGCCAGTGCCGCTTCGAGATCGGCGGCGCTCACGGCGGCCATGGAGTGCAGGCGGTAGAGGTGTAGGTGTTTGAACCACATGTCATTCGACTCCTGGACAGTTGACGTTCTGCGCGCCGATCGCTGCCTTGTACTCCTCTTCGGAGATACCGAGTGCGGCGAAGAGATGCATGGCGCTGGGCATCGTGTCGGTTTCCTCGTCGTAAAAATCGTCGACAACGTTTTCCCAGTACGGATCATCTTGATCGGTCATCGAGTCCAGCAGGACGATGGCCTGCTGGCGGCTGAGTTGGCCGGGCCACTTGGGTGTTGTTTCGCTCATGGCTTGCTGCCTCCCTGCTGGGGCTTGTCGCCCTGGGCGGGCGCGGGCTGTTTGAAAATGCGGTCGAAGTCGTTTTGGTTGAACATGGGGTTCTCACATGCCGCCGTATATGAGCCGTGGGACGTCTTCGGCGGGGTAGTTGGGGTTGTGGTAGCACCACTCGCTGCAAATCCGATGTGGGAAGTGGTAGCCGTCGCAGTAGCACGTCTTGTGCCGCCACCCCCGGCCATCGGCCCACCGGTCGATTCGCAACGAGTCGAAAGCGCCGCAGCTGGTGCAGCGGATCCGCCGCAGGTAATCGTCCGGATGTCGTGCTTTCACCTGTCGGGCACCGCAGGATCGACACCGGCAGTGGCGACGGCGTGGGCCGACTGTGATCGCGTGACCTTTAGCGTTGCGAACGATCACGATGGATCCTCAGAACTGAACCAGTTGAACGGGCGCGCCGGCGGTGTCCGGCATCACAATTCGCGCCGGCGCCTGCCGCTCGTCATCGAGCGCGGGCCCGGCAGGGCGCATGCCCGGGCAGGACTCGGCGGCGATGCCACGGTAGTCCGGCGCGCCGGTGCGCTTGTTGAGCGGCACGCCGCGCGCTTCTTCGGCCTGCCAGACCGCGGCATCAGTGCAGTACGCCACCAGCCAGTCATGCTGGCGCTCGGCGTCGTGCTGGGTGATCTGGCCCAGGGCCAGCAGAGCGGCCAGGGCGGTACCGCCCAGCAGGGTGCGTTGAGTGGTTGTGTTCATAGCTGGATCCCCAGGGCGGCGGGCGTGGTGCCCATGAAGGTGGCGGCGTCGTCGATGAGCTCGCACAGCTCGTTGAGCGTGTCGTGATCAGGGCCGACGATGAATGCGTGCAGCTCCAACCGGCGGCGGCCTCGACCAATCTCGAGCGAGAGCGTCGCGGGCTGGACGCGCAGTTCCATACGGGCGCTGGCACCGGCGTTCGTCTCGACGACCAGGCGCATGATGTCGCCCAGGCGGTTGTGCACCAGGTCGCGGGTGAGGCGTTCAACGACTGAGCTCATGCGGACACGCCCCCAGCGGCGCGCGGGGCCGACAAACGGGTGAGGCTGTGGGCCGTGCGGGTGCGTGTCGGCTGCCGGTGGCGCAGGGCCGGGGCATCGGGGCTGATGGCGGTGATCATCAGCGCGCAGACGATCACCAGCTGAATGAGCTTTTGCGCCAGCGCCAGCGCTACGAGGTGAGTGGTGTTGCGTGCGTGCAAGCGGCCTTTGGCCAGCAGGATATGGCGCTGAACAGTCGCCACGGAGCGGTGGAGGATGGCCGCACACTGGTCAGCGGTGTGGCCATTGGCAAGCAGTACGATGATCTCGCTTTGGCGTGGGGTAAGGTCCATGTCCTGTCCTCGAATACGGTATATCTAACAAACTACGTAGATATACGTATTTAGTCAAGCATGGAGCGTACTTTTAAGATGGGTATGCGTACTTTGAACTGCGAGGAAGCGAGATGCTAGTGATTTGTGCGGTCTATAAAGCTGGCAATCGCTCTGCGGCAGGCATGGCTGACGGGGCGAGCTATGTCGCGGTTAGCTTGGGTTCCCTGTTTTTTTCCGTCGGGACATGGTTTTTCAGAACTCTTGATCTTAGCCGGCATGGCCAGTACCTAACGCCTGTATAGTGTATGAATATACAGTATATATGATGAGTGAATTTTGCCAGCATTGAAAGCCCGTGCACAAAAAAACCCGCATCATAAGCGGGTTATGCATTCTCTATCGTATGTTAACAATCGTGGTTTTCTGCTTCGTTAATCAGCGTCCCGAGTATGTACGCATGGTTGTCACCATTCGAAAGCATTTTGATCGCTGTGGCGCATAGCTGGGTGGCTTTTTTTGCATCGACGGGCTCACTGGATTTCTCTATCGCTCGCTCCACCAAAGCCGCCATGATGATATTTAGTTCGGGGGTATCTTGAGGGGCACCTTGATTAGGATCGCTTGAAAACCCTGACAAGTAGCTGACCGACACTCCATATAGGTCGGCCAGCGCCGTTAGTTTTGCCATAGGTATTGGCGAACGGAGCGATTTCCAGTCAGAGACATATTGAGCTGAGGTTTTGGCATCGATGGCGATGAGCTTCATGATGCCACGCTCGCCAGGATGCTCATGATGTTTTTGAGCGCTGCGTTTAACACGCTCCCAGACCAGCTCTCTACTCGGTTCTGAGAGTTTGTTGTCATCCATTCCAGCGCTGCTCCCTGCTGAATTCGTCGGAAAAAGAAGCGGTCTTGCGTTACAGCGTTATTGCGTCATTTAACGCAGTTTAGCGGTTATATGCTTACGTGTAATTGCTCAAAAATACGCAAATCTTGCCTTAGTACGGTTATCTACGTATATTCTACGTATAAACCGAATCGAGGCGCTTTCAATGACTTTTCCTGCTCAATCCCCAAAGCCGCTCATAAAGGAGGTCGACGTTCCACTTCGGCCTATCGCTCTATACGACGTTATCAAAGACTGTGGCGGTCCAAATACTGTCGCCAAGCGCCTCGGAGTGTCGCCAACCACCGTCACGGATTGGTCGCGCCGCGGGCGCATCCCTGATTCAGACCTGCGGCTTGAAGGCGGCACCAACTACTCTGACCAACTGGCTGACATGCAGCGTGAAGGCACGCTTTCCGCTGCTGTTATCCGCCGTCTTGGCCGCCGGCTCTGAGGTGGTTGCCATGACCGATCTAATCCCATTGCTCGCCAGCAACGCCTTGGGCGTCGCGTCGGGCTATCTCGTTGCACGCTTTTCTCGTGCCAGGCTGGCGCTCGCGCTGCCCAATATCGAGCCGCCGCTGGCTGCGCCATTGGTGATGTATCCCCTGGGTATGAGCGCTATCGAGGCCGCATGGTGGCTTCGCAAGATGGCGGCCTGCCTAGAGGCCAAAGAGCGCCAGAAGGAGGGTTACTACGATGCCCGTTAGCACCCCGATAACCAGTTCTGGCCCGCGTTTCTTGAGAATAGGCTTGATCGCCTCTGCCACTTTCTCCCACCGAGCTCGCAGCGGTGGCACTGAATGGTCAACGAAGAACACGCGCGTGTCTTCCCTCAGCTCAAAGTCAATATCCCAGTGCTTGGCCTTCCACGTGCGCCACCGACGCTTGAATTCGGCGTACAGCTTCATGGGTCGGTTTTCCTTCAATTGTGAGGTGAGAGCATGAGCAAGTTACTAACGGATGACACGCTGGCGCAGCCCATGCCAGCCACGCATTTCTTTCCAGATTCGAAGTCGGGCTTTCCAAGTGCTGCACGCATGCTTGATAGCCGTGTGTGGTTTGAGGAGGGCAAAGGGCGGGCGCTAGAACTGCGCTTTGCCTGCCGCCCACAAACAGTCGAGTACCTGTGTTTCTGTATGGGAAATGGCTATTTGTTGTTTAAGCAGATCGACGTGATCAAGAGCCGATCAGTGTTTTCAGCCATTCAATGGAGCGCGGAGCCCCCTCAAGGCCTAGGCGAATCAGTTGGTTGGCTAGACGCTGGTGGCCCTCTTTCGACAGCGCCTGAAGCTGTTGGCGCAGGAGGTTCTTCTCTTGCCTAGTAGCTTCAGCCATTTCGATTTGAGCGGTGACCAGTGCTTGAATAGCCTCGGCTTCAAGCCTAATGGTGACTACGCCAAGTTCAGCGGTCAATCCGCCATCCTGACTGACATAATCGAGGCCTGCGCTAGTGATGGTGATGTTGCCATAGCTATCAATATCGCCCATTCGCTTGCGGGCAAGCCCCGTCACCAAGTTGTGCTCTACCAAATAGTTAATGTTGGCGTTAGCCACGCTTTTTCCAAGCTTTTTATTCCACTGATCGGCCTCGCAGTCATCAGGGTAGGTTTCAGCCGCCGCTTCGAGCATTTCAATCCATATCGTCTTGTCCGGTTTTGCCACGTCGTTTTCCTCATTCTAGTGAATGGTGTCGCAGCTATCACTTTAGCGGGCGACGGCGTGGCTGCCTATTCGCGCGAGGTGTCGTCGTGACCGAAGAACGCGCATTCCGCGGCGTCTGGATCCCCGCCGACATCTGGCTGAACCGTGACCTCTCGCTACAGGAGAAGGTCATGCTGATCGAGATCGACTCGCTCCAGCACCCGGAGAAGGGCTGCTTCAAGTCCAACAAGAAGCTCGCCGACTTCTTTGGCCTGTCTCCCAACCGCGTCTCGGAGGTCATCAGCTCGCTCAAGAAAAAGGGCTGGGTCTCGATCGAGCAGGTGCGCCAGGGCAAGCAGATCGTCGAGCGTCGTATCTTCATGAAGCGATCGCTGGAGAAGGCGCCAGCAGGTACTCGGAAAACCGAAGAGGGGTATTCGGAAAACCGTGAGAACCCTATTCGAGATTCCGAAGGGGGGTATTCGGAAAACGGGGCGAACCCTACTCGAAATTCCGAAGAGGGGTATTCGGAAAACCGTGAAGAGAGGGGTTCAGGTTTAGGGGTTCAGTTAGAGGGGTCCAGTAAGAGGGTTGCGACCGGGGCGAGCCCGGCCGCTGCCGAGGGTGATTATTTGGG
>NZ_JAMZBD010000072.1:0-9812 GCF_024158685.1 Halomonas sp. 707D4
CGACGAGCTCTTGTCTGGGCGAGCCTAGCGCGTCACGCGCTCGACGCCGTCGGCGGTGCCCAGCAGCAGCACGTCGGCACCGCGGGCGGCGAACAGCCCGTTGGTGACCACGCCGACGATGGCGTTGATGCGACTCTCCATCTCCACCGGACGCTCGATCATCACCTCGTAGCAGTCGAGGATCTGGTTGCCGTTGTCGGTCACCACGCCCTGGCGGTAGACCGGCTCGAAGCCGAGCTTGACCAGCTCGCGGGCGACGTAGGAGCGTGCCATGGGAATCACCTCCACCGGCAGCGGAAAGCGCCCGAGGGTCTCGACGCGCTTGGAGCCGTCGGCGATGCAGATGAAGCGCTCGGCGCAGGCGGCGACGATCTTCTCGCGGGTCAGTGCCGCTCCCCCTCCCTTGATCATCTCGAGCGCGCCGTTCACTTCGTCGGCGCCATCGATGTAGACCGGCACCGTCCCCACCTCGTTGAGCTCGAACACCTCGATGCCTAGCGCCTCGAGGCGCGCCTTCGAGGCATCGGAGCTTGCCACCGCTCCCTTGAAGCGGTCTCGCAGCGGCGCGAGGCGGTCGATGAACAGGTTCGCCGTCGAACCGGTACCGATGCCGAGCACGGTGCTCTTCTCGAGCAGGGGGGTGATCTCGGCGATGGCGGCGTCGGCGACGGCGGCTTTCAGCGCGTCCTGGGTCATGGGAGCTCCGGGGTTGTGTGAGGGCCGCGCCAGTATACCGCCTTGGCGCGCCCGTGTTGATGCGCGCGCATAACGCTGGACGTTGCCGGGGGCGATCTGCTACCAATAAAGGCTTTTCCCGGCTCCGGCCACCGCTCTCATCTGCTCTCATCTGGAAATCCGCATGCTCGAAGCTACCGTCAAAAAGATCCTCCAGGCCCGCGTCTACGAGGCGGCCTGCGAGACGCCCATTTCGCCCGCTCCCTTTTTGTCGCGTCGCTTCAACAACCAGATTCTGATCAAGCGCGAGGATCTGCAGCCGGTCTACTCGTTCAAGATTCGCGGCGCCTACAACAAGATGGCAACGCTTTCCGAGGAGCAGAAGGCGCGCGGGGTGATCGCCGCCTCCGCCGGCAACCACGCCCAGGGCCTGGCGCTGGCGGCCAGGCTCATGGGGGTGAAGGCGGTGATCGTCATGCCGCGCATCACCCCGGAGATCAAGGTGCAGGGCGTGCGCTCGCGCGGCGCCCGGGTGGTGCTCAAGGGCGACGCCTTTTCCGATGCCGCCGCCCACGCCCAGGAGCTGATCGAGGAGCACGGCTACACCTACATCCCGCCCTTCGACGACATCGACGTGGTAGCCGGCCAAGGCACCATCGGCGTGGAGATCCTGCGCCAGCACGCCGGACGGCTCGATGCGATCTTCGTGCCCGTGGGCGGAGGCGGGTTGATCGCCGGCGTCGCCGCCTACGTGAAATACCTGCGCCCGGAGATCAAGATCATCGGCGTGGAGGCGGAGGACAGCGCCTGTCTCAAGGCGGCCCTGGCCGCCGGCGAGCGCGTGGTGCTCGACCAGGTCGGCGTGTTCGCCGAGGGCGTGGCGGTGGCGCAGATCGGCGAGGTGCCGTTCTCGCTCGCCCGCGAACTCGTGGACGAGGTCATCACCGTCAATACCGACGAGATGTGCGCGGCGGTCAAGGACATCTTCGACGACACCCGGGCCGTGGCGGAGACCTCCGGGGCGCTGTCGCTGGCCGGGCTCAAGAAGTACGTGCAGCAGACCGGCGCCGAGGGGCAGACGCTCTTGTGCATCAACTCCGGCGCCAACACCAACTTCGACCGGCTGCAGCACATCGCCGAGCGCACCGAGCTCGGCGAGCAGCGCGAGGCGATCCTTGCCGTGACCATCGAGGAGAAGCCCGGCAGCTTCAAGAAGTTCTGCCGCGTGCTCGGCAAGCGCATGGTGACCGAGTTCAGCTACCGCTACGCCGACGACCGCCAGGCGCACATCTTCGTCGGGGTCCAGGTCAAGCCCGGCGGCGAGGACCGCCAGGCGGTGATCGAGCGGCTCAGGGAGGGCGGCTACCCGGTGGAGGATCTGACCGACAACGAGCTCGCCAAGCTGCACATCCGCCACCTGAGCGGCGGGCGCCCGAGCGAGCACTTCGACGAGGAGCTCTACCGCTTCGAGTTTCCCGAACGCCCCGGCGCGCTGATGAACTTCCTTTCGCACCTGCCTCACGACTGGAACATCTCGCTGTTTCACTACCGCAACCACGGCGCGGCCTACGGGCGCGTGCTGGTGGGCATGCAGGTGCCGAGCGCCGACCGTACCCACGTGGCCGAGCATCTCGATGCCATCGGCTATCGTTACTGGCGCGAAAGTGACAATCCGGCGTATCGGCTGTTCATGGCGTGATCAGGTGAGCACTCACTAACGCCACGCTTCAGCGCTGCCAGGCCGCCTGCGATGTCTAAACGTTTAAATAGGCGTTAAAAAATGCGCTTATGGCTATTGTCACTGCTTGGCCTTGGCCCTATAGTCGGCTTTGAAAAATAGTCAAGTGAGTCATCTTCTCTCATCGACACGCTGATGACGCACTCGAGGGCATTGGCAATCAATATACGTTGGAGAGAAGGCATGCGGCGGAAAAAGCCCGATGTGGTAATGGCGTTGACAATGGTCTTTCTGCTGGGGGTGCTGGCAACCGGGTATGCGCAGGCATTGGCGGGCAGCTGACCGCTACCTCAGGTTTGGCGTCGAGGGGGCGCTTGAACGCTGGGACGACATCATGAAACGGGCCGATCATCGATCGGCCCGTTTTCGTTGGCATCATCGGCGGCGCACGAGCCCCGCATCGCTTGCCACCGCGTCGAGCGGCACGTCCCAGGGCGCCACGTCGAGCCGGTCGACCTGCTGACAGGCGTGGGCCACGCCGATGAGCGCAGGCTTGGGGCCGGGGCGGCGCATGAAGGCCAGCGTGCGATCATAGAAACCGCCGCCCATCCCCATGCGATTGGCACGGGCGTCGAAGCCCACCAGCGGCACGATCAGCGTCTCCAGCGCCCAGGCGGGCAGGCGGTTGCCACGCCGGGCAGCGAAGCGGGTGCAGGGCTCGCGAATGCCGAAGCGGTTCTCGACCATGGGGGTATCGGCATCGAAGCGCACGAACCAGAGCGAATTGTCGCTCAAGGGGCGCAGAACCGGCAGGTAGACCGCCACGCGGCGTTTCTCGAACCAGGGCAGCAGCGGCGTCGGGTCGATCTCGCCGCCCACGGGCAGGTAGAGGCTCACGCGGCGGGCGCGCTGGAGTTCGGGAAGGCGCTTCAGGCGCTGGCATAGAGAGATAGCCGCCGTTTGCTGCTGCGCGTCGCTCAAGGCGCGACGTCTGCGGCGAAGTTCGCGGCGCAGGGCAGGCTTGTCGAAACGGTCGGCGTCGATGAGGGTGTGGTGTTGCACGAGAGTTCCCCGAAGTGCCGCTGTCGTTCTGGCCCTGAACCTACTGGTTCAGGTGGGTGGCCGCAGCCAGACCGTCAGGCTTTCCGACGCACGGACATGCACACGGGCCTGGCTAGCATTTGGCCCCCTGGGTACTGCGCATAGGCTCGAGGGACTATAACGACTGGCGCACACTCCAGAGAACCGCTTCATTTTAACAGAGCCCGGCGCAATGCCAAAGGACTGGCTAGCTTTTCGCCGGGCGCGCGCCTTCCAGGGCGCGTTCGAGTCGGTCGTGCAGGCGATTCAGGCTCGCCTCGCCGGCGCGGTGCTCGTCCAGCGCCTCCAGAAGCTCGTGGGTGATGTTCAGCGCCGCCATGATGGCGATGCGCTCGTTGCCGAGCACGCTGCTCTGGGAGTGGATGCCTTGCATGGCACGGTCCAGGTAGCGAGCAGCGCGTTCAAGCTTGGCTTCTTCGCCGCTGTCGCAGGCGATCATGTAGCCGCGACCCAGCAGGGTGATTTCTTTGGTTGGCCGCTTGGCGGTGCTCATCGAAGACTCCGGCGCGGGCACGTGCGGGCCCGAATGCGTTAACATCACCGTCATGGGTGAGGGTCGGCGTTCACTATAAGAGAGCCGCTTGCGCGGGGTCAACGCGCCCTCTGCCTCAATTCGACGATACCAATGCGAGCACACCATGTCAGTCATCGACCAGCGCCAGGACTTTTCCGACATCGCCGACGTCTTCCTGCTTCACGGCAGCATGCAGTCGCCCGCCTTCCTGGATGGCCGGCTCTGCGCGCTGCTCGCCCTGCGCGACATCAGCGCCGAGGCGTGGCTCGACGAGGTCACCACGAGCCTGGGGGTAGAGCAGCCCCGTGACCCGGAAAGCGCCGAGCGCCTGCTCGGCTGGCGCCGCCAGACGCTGGACGCACTCAGCGCCAGCGACCTGAACTACGCGCCGCTGCTGCCCGACGAGCTCTTCTCCCTCGGCGAGCAGGCCCAGGGGCTCAAGGAGTGGGCGCTGGGCTTCATGGAAGTGGTCGAGGAGGTCGCCGACGACGCGCTCAGACAGCGCTGGTCCCAGCCGCTGGGCGAAGCGATCGACGATCTGGCGGGCTTTGGCCAGATCGACACCGACCTCGACGACAGCCCCGAGAACGAGAACGACCTGTTCGCGCTCAGCGAGCACGCGCGCATGGCGGCGATGCTGCTCTACACCGAGCAGCATCCCGGCAAGCCCCAGGTGGAACAGACCGACGCCCCGGTTCACTGACCCAAGGAGTTTCGATGCTACCCGAACGTCTCTTGCGCCCCGCCGCCATTACCAATGACGAGTACCGCGCCCGGCGCGCTGCGCTCATGGAGCACCTTCCCCCGGGAGCCGCGATGCTGGTACCCGGGGCGAGCCTTGTGACCCGCTCCAACGACAGCGAGTACCCCTTTCGCCAGCAGAGCGACTTCTACTACCTGACCGGCATCACCGAGCCGGATGCGCTCCTGGTGCTGCTGCCGGACCAGGACGGCGGCATGAGCGTGGTGTTCTGCCAGGACCGCGACCCGACGCTGGAGGCCTGGACGGGCCGGCGGCTCGGCGCGAGCGGCGTGATGACGCGCCACGGCATCGATCAGGCCTTCGAGAACGCCGAGCGCGAGGAGCGCCTGGAAGCGCTGCTCGACGGGCGAACCCGGCTCTACCTGCCGCTGGACGACGAGCAGGCGCTTGCCATCGCCGACGAGGCCCTTGCCCGCGCGCGCGCCGGCCGGCGGCGCGGCAAGCCGGCGCTTCAAGGCTTCTTCGACTGCCGCGAGCTGATCCACGAGCAGCGGCTGATCAAGAGCCCGGCGGAAATCGATCTCCTGCGTCACGCGGCGCGTATCTCCGCCCTGGCCCACTGCCGGGCAATGCGCACCTGCGCCCCGGGGCTCTTCGAGTACCAGCTCCAGGCCGAACTCGAGCATACGTTCGTCTGGCATGGCGGCAGCGGCCCCGCCTACGGCACCATCGTCGGCGGCGGCGCCAACGCCTGCGTGCTGCACTATATTGAGAACAGCGCCGAACTCGCGGCGAACACGCTGGTGCTGATCGACGCCGGCGCCGAGTTCGACCTCTACGCCGGCGACATCACCCGCACCTTCCCGGTCGATGGCCGCTTCGGCGATGCCCAGCGCGCGCTGTACGAGGTGGTGCTGCATGCCCAGGAGCGGGCGGTGGCCGCCGTGGCCCCGGACGTCACGCTTGCCGACATCCACGCAGGCGTGGTGGAGGACCTGACCCGCGGGCTCATCGAGCTTGGCCTTCTCGAAGGCGAGGTCGAGGCACGCATCGAGGACGAGAGCTACCGGCGCTTCTACCTGCACTCCACCTCTCACTGGCTGGGGCTCGACGTGCACGACGTGGGCACCTACCGGCTGGACGAGGACACGGCGCGCCCGCTCGCACCGAACATGGTGGTCACCGTCGAACCCGGACTCTACGTGCCCGATGCCGAGGATCTACCCTGCGCCTATCGCGGTATCGGTATCCGCATCGAGGATAACGTGGTGGTGACCGACACCGGTGGCGAGGTGCTCACCGGCGACGTGCCCAAGCGGGTGGAAGAAATCGAGGCGTTGATGGCGAATAAATGATCAGCCGCGTCTGTGCTCGATACTTTATACGTAATGATATTACGAAATTACATCCATGGTAGAGGAGGCCGGTCGATGACCACTCAAGCGCCGGACAACGCTTCAACGGCGGCTCGCTACGATATCGTCATCGTGGGCGGCGGGCTGGTGGGGGCGAGCCTGGGCTGTGCGCTGGCGCCCTTGATCGCGCGCCAGGGCCTGCGCGTGGCGATCGTCGAAGCTACGGCGCTGCCCGCCGAGGGGACGGCCGAGTGGCAGCCGAGCTTCGACGCCCGGGCGAGCGCCATCGCCGAAGGCTCCGCCCAGCGCTTTCGCGAGCTGGGCGTATGGGAAGCCATGCGACGCGAAGCTGCCCGGATCGAGCGTATCCATATCAGCGAGCGCGGGCGGCTGGGCGCGACCCGGCTGAGCGCGGCGGAGCTCGGCGTCGATGCGCTCGGCCACGTGATTCCCAACGCCTGGATGGGGCGCGTGCTGCACGAGCACCTGTCGGCGCTGCCCATCGACTGGCACTGCCCGGCCCGGGTCGAGACCCTTGCGCCGACTCCCCAGGGGCACTATCTGGCGCTCTCCACCGGTGCCGAGATTACCGCCACGCTCACCGTGCTGGCCGACGGTGGTCGCTCCGGGCTCAAGGAGCAGCTGGGCATCGAGAGTCGTCGCCGCCCTTACGACCAGACCGCGCTGATCGCCCACGTCGGCGTGAGCCAGCCCCACCACGGGGTGGCCTTCGAGCGCTTCACCAGGGAGGGGCCGATCGCGCTTCTGCCCTTGAAGCATCAGGCGATGGAGCTGATCTGGACCCACAAGAGCGGCGAAGAGCGAGCTCGGCTGGCACTAGACGACGGTGCGTTTCTCGATCAGCTCCAGCGCGCCTTCGGCGACCGCGCCGGGCGCTTCACCAGGGTGGGCGAGCGCTTCAGCTACCCGCTGTCGCTGGTCACCGCGCGTGAATCGGTGCGCCCGGGCCTGGCGGTGCTGGGCAATGCGGCCCACGCCCTGCACCCGGTGGCGGGCCAGGGCTTCAATTTGGCGCTGCGCTCGGTGGTGGATCTGGTCGAGGCGCTGACCCAGGGGCAGGAGCAGGGGCGCTCGCTGGGTGATCTGCAGACGCTGCTCGACTTCGAGAGCCGCCGGGCGCGGGATCGCGCCAACGTGATCCGCTTCAGCGACAGCCTGATACGGCTGTTCGGCGCCTCGTTTCCGCTGCTGCCCCACGCCCGGGCGGCGGGATTGATCGGTCTCAACCTGGTCGGCCCGCTGCGGCGCGGGCTGGCGCGAAGGGCCATGGGACTCGAGCGCTGAGTGAGTGTTCACTTTTTAACGCACTGCAAACATCTGTCGTCAATCAGTCGTCATTAGGGAGCGTTATGCAAACGCCAAAGGCGTCATCGGAAGGATCCTTCGAGCGGTTCGACGTGGTCATCGTCGGCGCGGGCATGGTGGGAACGGCGCTGGCGGGGCTTCTGGCCGGCGCCGGGATGCGCACCGCCCTGGTGGAGGCGGCCGAAGCGCCGCTCGATCTGACGACCCTGGAGCTGGGGACGCCTGCGGCGCGGGTCAGCGCACTCACGCCGGTCTCCCAGCGCCTTCTGACCCACCTGGGCGCCTGGACCGCCATGGAGAAGACGCGGGTCACGCCGTATCGCTACATGCACGTGTGGGACGGCGAGGGCAGCGGCAGCATCGACTTCTCCGCGTTCGACGCGGGAACGCCGGTGCTGGGGCATATCGTGGAGAACGACGTGACCCTCGCCGCCCTCAATCATCCGGTGCTGGCGCTGCCCCAGCTGCATGCCATGTTCGGCGCGAAGGTGGCCGCGCTCCAGAGCGCCGCCCGCGGGCGTTGCCTGGTGCTCGAGGATGGCCGCGAGCTCCACGCGCCGCTGGTGGTGGCCGCCGACGGCGCACGTTCGACGCTGCGCGCACTGGCGGGTATCGAGGTCAGCGAGGAGGCCATGGAGCAGGACGCGGTGGTGACCACGGTACGCTGCAAGCGGCCTCACGGTGGCGTGGCCCGCCAGGTGTTCATCGACGGCCGGCCGCTGGCCTTTTTGCCGCTGACCGTCGAGGGCGACGACCACTACTGCTCGATCGTCTGGTCGACCACGCCGGAACACGCGCGACTCTTGAGTGGGCTCTCCCGCGAGGCGCTCGGCGAGACCCTGGGCGAGGCCTTCGGAGAGCGCCTGGGCCGGGTGGAGGTGTGCGATATGGCCTACCGCTTCCCGCTCGTCCAGCGTCACGCCAGCACCTACGTGCTCGATCACTTCGCGCTGGTGGGCGACGCCGCGCACACGATCCACCCGCTGGCGGGCCAGGGGGTGAATCTCGGGCTGATGGATGCGGCAGTGCTCGCCGATGAAGTGGTGCGCGCCTGGCGGCGCGGCGCGCCCTGGGGCGAGCGCGCAACGCTCGATCGCTTCGAGCGGCGTCGGCGGCTGGACAACGCCGCCATGCTGGCCTTGATGAAGGCCTTCAAGGAGCTGTTCGGCAGCCGCTCGTCGGCGCTGACGCTGGCGCGCAACCTGGGGATGAGCGCGATGAGCCGGGCCACCCCGCTCAAGCGACTGATCATTCGCCAGGCGACCGGCGAGCGCGGCCGCCTGCCGCCCACGTGCCGCTGAGCTAGCGGCGGCGATCCACCACGTTGAGCGCCTTGAGCAGGTTGAGCGCTTCGCTCAACTGGTAGTCGTCGCGCAGCCGCTCCGAGAACTCGCCGCGCGCCTGGGCGCTGCCGGCCTGGTTGTCCAGGTGGCCCTCGAGGTCGATCTCGCGAAGGCCGCGGCGTTCGTCGGCCACCTCCAGGCGCCCGCGTACCACTTCCACGTCCGGGACGATGCCCTGGGCCTGGATGGAGCGTCCGTTGGGCGTGTAGTAGAGCGCCGTGGTGAGCTTGAGCCCTTCGCCGTTGCCCAGCGGCATGATCTGCTGCACCGATCCCTTGCCGAAGCTCTCGGTGCCCATGATCACTCCGCGGCGCTGGTCCTGCAGGGCGCCGGCGACGATCTCGGCGGCGGAGGCGCTGCCGCCATTGATCAATACCACCAGCGGCACGTCGCGGGCCGGCGTGGAGGTGGTGGCGGAGAACGACATCTCGGTATTGGCCAGGCGCCCTTCGGTGTAGACGATCAGGCCGCTGTCGAGGAACAGGTCCGCCACGCCCGCTGCCGCCTGGAGCACGCCGCCGGGGTTGTTGCGCAGATCGAGCACCAGCCCTTCGAGGGGGCGATCGCGGCCCATGCGCGCCAGCGCCTGGCTCGCCTGCTCCGGCGTGCGCGACTGGAACTGGCTGATGCGCAGGTAGCCGTAGCCGGGCTCGAGCAGCTCGTGCTTGACGCTTTCGCTGCGAATCACTTCGCGCGCCAGGGTGATCTCGCGCGGCGTCTCCTCACCTGCGCGCAGAATCTCCAGGCGCAGTGCGCTTCCGGGTTCGCCGCGCATCAGCGTCACCGCTTCCTGCAGCGAGAGGCTGTCGGTGGGGGTGCCGTCGATGGTGAGGATGACGTCTCGCGCGAGCAGGCCCGCCCGCGAGGCCGGGGTATCGTCGATCGGCGTGATGACCATCAGCTGGCCGCCTTCGGTCCCCACCTCGATGCCAATGCCGCCGAACTCGCCCTGGGTGGATTCGCGCAGGCTCTGGTACTCGTCGACGTCGAGGTAGGCGGAGTGCGGGTCGAGCTCGCTGAGCATGCCGCGCATGGCGTTGCGCAAGAGCGTCGCGTCGTCCACCTCCTCGACGTAGCCGCGCTTGATGCGCTCGAACACCTCGGCGAAGGTCTGGAT
>NZ_JAMZBD010000073.1:0-9789 GCF_024158685.1 Halomonas sp. 707D4
CTGCTGGAAAAGCTCGCCGCCCAGGTCGACGACCTACTGCGCCAGCGCAAGCTGCAGGCCGAGCTGACCCGCACCGCGCGGCGCTTCGAGGCGCTGTTCAGCAAGAGCGCCACCGCCAAGATCCGCATCGATCGCCAGGGCCGGATCATCGCGATCAACCCCTTAGCGCTGAGTCTTCTGGGCTACGAGGCCCACGAGCTTCTCGACCGGAACATCGCCGTGCTCACGCCGCCGCATATCGCCGCCGAGCACGATCAGTTCATCGCGCGCTTTCTTTCCGGCGGGGCGCCTAAGGTCATTGGCCGTGGCCGCGAGGTCGAGGCGATGCACAAGCAAGGCCACCGGGTGCCGGTCCACCTGGCGGTCAACGCCATCCACGACAACCAGGGCGAGGTGGTCGAGTTTCTCGGCGTGCTGACCGACCTGACCAGCATCTACGCGGCCAACCGGCGAATCATCAAGGAGCAGAGCCTGTTGAAGGTGCTCCACCAGGGCATCACCGACTACCAGGCGCTGATGTCCGGCCAGGGTCTCTGGACCTTCCTGATGGAGGCGCTGCGGGAGCTCACCGACAGCGACTACGCGCTGATCGGTGAGGTGCTGCCCACCGACACCACCAACACGCTCAAGATCCACGCCATCACCGACCTCTCCTGGAGCGACTCCTCCCGGGAGCTGATGGATCGTCTGCGCAGCGGCGACATGACGCTGACCAGGCCCGATACGCTGCTGGGGCGCGTCTACGCCCACGGCGAAGTGGTGATGACCGACGATGTCTACGGCCTTGGCGCCCAGCGCAACTTTCCCCACGGCCACCCGCGTCTGGACAACTACCTGGGCGTGCCGATCATCAGTGGCGACCGACTGATCGGCATGTACGCCATCGCCAACAGCAAGCAGCCGCTCAACCAGGCGCTGCTCGACTGGCTGCAGCCGTTCACCGACACCTGCGCGCTGCTGATCAACCTCTACCGCCAGATGGCCGAGCGTGAGCAGGTGACCCGCGACCTGGCCGTCGCCCGCGACCTGGCAGAGAAGGCGAGCCAGGCCAAGAGCGAGTTCCTGTCGTCGATGAGCCACGAGCTGCGCACGCCCCTGAATGCGATCATCGGCTTCGCCCAGTTGCTGTCCAAGGGGCGCCGCGCCCCGCTCGACGAAAGGCAGCAGCGCCAGGTCCAGCAGATCGAGACCAGCGGGCAGCATCTTCTGAGCCTGATCAACGAGATTCTCGATCTGGCCCGGATCGAGGCAGGGCACCTGACGCTCGCCATCGAGCCGATCTCGATCCTCGACGTCTTGAGTGACGCCTGCGATACGCTCGAGGCCAACATCGAGGCGGCGGGCATCACTCTCGAGCGCCCTCGTGTCGCCCGCGACTGGCGAGTCGCCGCCGATCCTACGCGCACCAAGCAGGTGTTCTTGAACCTGCTCTCCAACGCGATCAAGTACAACCGTCCGCGCGGCACTATCGCGCTGGACGTGGTGCCAACGGGCGAGGCGCTGCGCATCAGCGTGACGGATACTGGCCTTGGCATCGACGAGCAGCGCCGCGACGAGCTGTTCGAGCCTTTCAACCGCCTGGACGCCGAGCACGGCCCCATCGAGGGTACCGGCATCGGCCTTGCCATCACTCGTGAGCTGGTCACCCGCATGCAAGGCGAGATCGGTGTCGAGAGCACGCCGGGCAAGGGCTCCACCTTCTGGTTCACCCTGCCGCTGACCGACGAGCACGCTCACGACGAGCAGGACCCAAAGCCGCGCCCCGAGGCGCCGGCGGCAGGCAAGCGTCGCCAGCTGCTGTACATCGAGGACAATCCTGCCAATCAGTGCCTGATGCAGGACATCATCGACGACTTCGCTGACATCGAGCTGCAAAGCGTGACCAGCGCCGAACTGGCGCTGGAGATCTTGCGTCACGCCACCCCGGATCTGATCCTCATGGATATCCACCTGCCGGGCATGAACGGTTTTCAGGCCCTCGAGGCGCTGCGCCGCACTCCCCGGCTCGACGCCACCCCGGTGGTGGCGCTTTCCGCCAACGCGATGCCGGCGGATATCGACAGGGGCCTGGCAGCCGGGTTCAACGACTACCTCACCAAGCCGATCGACATCGACAAGCTCTCGCACATGCTCGAGGCGCTTCTCCCCGCCCTACATGGATGTGACCCATGAAACTCGCCCGCAAGCATCTGTTGGTGGTCGACGACAACGTCGCCAATGTCGAGCTGCTGATGGATTTGCTCGACGATCACGGCTTCGACGATCTGCACGGCCTGCACGACCCGCGCGATGTGGTGGGGTATTGTCAGGCCCGGTGCCCGGACCTGATCCTGCTGGATATTCGCATGCCGCACCTGGACGGCTACGCGGTCATGCAGGCGCTCGCCGCGCAGTTCGGCGAGGCCGTGCCGCCGATCATCGTGCTCACCGCGCAGATCGACGAGGAGACGCGTCGCCGCGCGCAGGGCATGGGCGTGCGCGACTTCATCACCAAGCCGTTCCAGCACGACGACGTGCTCATGCGCATTCGCAACGCCCTGGCGCTCGAACAGCGCTACCAGCAGCGCCACGCCCAGGCGACCACCCTCGAGCGCCTGGCCGTCGAACAGGCCAGAAGCCTCGACCGGGAGTCGCGCACGGACACCCTCACCAAGCTGCCCAACCGCCGGGCGCTGACCCAGATGCTGCGCATGGCGTCGAGCGACGGCACGCCCACGGGCCTTTTGTTCATCGCCATCGACCAGCTCGACGAGGTGATCCGCTTTCACGGCTACGCCGTGGCCGACACGCTGATGCTGCACGTCAGCCAGCAGCTCTACGACAAGCTCGGCGAGACCGCCAGGCTCGGCATCTGGGGCGGCAGCGAGCTGCTGGTGATCCTGCCCGTCGTAAGCCCCGAGCAGCTCGTCCTTCAGGCGATGACGCTGCTCGAGTGCTTCAACCAGGACCAGACCCTGGACAACCTGCTGCTGCCCCTGGGGGTCAGGATCGGCATCAGCGCCACCGCCGAACCGTTCGAGCCGGAGCGGCTGGTGCACTGGCGGCCCTGGCGCTGCCGCAGAAGAACGGTCCGGTACGCGTGCAGAGCTACAACGAGGAGCTCGAGGCGCGCCAGCGCCATCGCCTGCACCTGCAGCAGTCGATTCGCCAGGCCGCCGAGCGCGGCGAGATGAGCCTGGTCTTCCAGCCGAAGCTGTCGCTCTCGACCCACCGAGTGATCGGTGCCGAGGCGCTCTTGCGCTGGCACCACCCGACGCTCGGTCCGGTATCGCCGGTGGAGTTCATCCCGCTGGCCGAGGCCAGCGGCGACATCCTGTCGATCGGCGAATGGGTGCTCGACGAAGCGATGCGCCATATCGCCGTCTGGCGCGAGAAGAGGCTGCTCGACGACGCGTTCCATATCGCGGTGAACGTCGCCGCCCGCCAGCTCGCCCGCCACGACTTCGCCGACAAGCTGCTCGCCAGGCTCAAGGAGCATGGGATTCCCCCCTACTTCCTGTCGCTGGAGATCACCGAATCGGGCATCCTGAGCGACATGCACAACGCCCGCGCCCAGCTTGCGCGCCTGGCCCAGGTGAACATCGCCGTGGCCATCGACGACTTCGGCACCGGCCACTCGTCGCTGGCCTACATCAAGACGCTGCCGTTCTCGACGCTCAAGATCGACCGCGCCTTCGTGATGGATCTCGAGCACAAGGAGGTCGATCGTCACCTGGCGCTGGCGATCACCCAGCTCGCCCACGCGGTGGGGTGCGACGTGGTGGCCGAAGGCATCGAGACGAAGGCCCAGGCGGATTACCTGCGCTCCATTGGTTGCGAGGCGGCGCAAGGGTATCATTACGCTCGTCCGCTGCCCGCCGACGAGTTCTATGACTGGTGCACTCGCTGGCAAGCGCTTCCACCCATGAACAACGCCCTGGAGTCTTGATGGCCCACGATCTGCTTGAACGCCTGCGCGAACGGCTCGACGACCTCAATCGCTCCGAGTACAAGGTGGCCAACGTCATCCTGGACGACCCGGCGGCGGCCACGAGCCTGAGCATCGCAAGCTTGGCCCAGGCGGCGGGCGTGAGCGAGCCCACGGTGAACCGCTTCTGTCGCAACTTCGGCGCCAAGGGCTATCCGGACTTTAAGATCAAGCTGGCCCAGAGCCTTGCCGGCGGCACGCCCTACGTCACCCGGGCGGTGGAGCCCGGCGACAGCGCCACCCAGTACACCCAGAAGATCTTCGGCGCGACCATCGCCGCGCTCGACGAAGCCCAGCGCCAGGTGGACATGGCCGCCGTCGAGCGCATGGTCGACTACCTCACCCAGGCCAAGCACATCCACTTCTTCGGCCTCGGCGCCTCGGGGGCGGTGGCCCAGGATGCCCAGCACAAGTTCTTTCGCTTCAACCTGCCGGTGATGGCCTACATCGACGTTCTCATGCAGCGCATGGTGGCGGCGGCCTGCCATACCGGCGACGTGGTGGTGATCATCTCCTACACCGGGCGCACCAAGGAGCTGGTCGACATCGCAAGGCTCGCCCGGGCGGCGGGCGCGGTGGTGCTGGGCATCACCGCCCCGGACTCGCCGCTGGCCGACGAGTGCACCGCCACCCTCGAGGTCGCCACCCCCGAGGACACCGACCACTACATGCCGATGACCTCGCGGGTGATCCAGCTCACCCTGATCGATGCGCTGGCCACCGGGGTGACCCTGCGCCGCGGCGAGGATTTCCTGCCCCACCTCAAGAAGATCAAGGACAGCCTGCGGGACACCCGCTTTCCGCTTGAGTGACCGCCCCGCCCGTCACGCTCAGGCGTCGACGGCAGCGGTCACGGTGATCTCCACCTTGAGCTCGTCAGCCGGCAGCGGCGCACAGACGCAGGTGCGCGCCGGCGCGTGCCCTTCGGGCACCCAGGCGTCCCATACCGCGTTCATGGCGGCGACGTCATTGCCATCCTTCAGGTAGACCGTGGCGCTGAGAAGCTGCTCGCGGCTGGAACCGATCTCCTCGAGCAGCGCGTCCACGCGGGACAGCATGCTGGTGGTCTGGGCGGTGATGTCGCCCTGGCGCGCCTCGGGGCCCGCCACCTGGCCGCACAGGTAGGCCACGCCTTGGTGAATTACCGCGCGGCTCATGCGGGCCTTGGTGTCGTGACGCTGGATGGTGCTCATGGGTCTCTCCTCTCTGGAAGACGGCGTGATGCCGTGGATGCGCCTCAGCGGCGCGTGGGAATGGGGCGGTGCTCGAACACCCGGCGCAGCACGAAGCTGGTGTGGGCGCCGGTGACGCCTTCGATGCGGTTGATGACGTGCAAGAGCAGGTGCTGGTAGTCGTCCATGTCGCGCACCAGGATCTTGAGCTGGAAATCCGCTGCCTGCCCGGTGATGATCAAGCACTCGATGACGTTGGGAATCTCGCGCACCTGGCGCTCGAAGTTGTCGAAGCGCTCGGCGGTGTGCTGGTCCATCGAGATGTGCAGAAGCACCATCAGGTCGAACCCGAGCCGGCGCGCGTCCACCTCGGCGCGATAGCCCGCGATCAAGCCGTGCTCCTCGAGGGCACGCACCCGACGAAGGCAGGGCGACGGCGACAGCCCGATCCGCTCGGCGAGCAGCTGGTTGCTGATGCGCCCTTCCTGCTGCAACACATCGAGAATGTGGCGATCGAAGCGGTCGAGCTCGAGCGGAACCGGCAACATTTGGCATCTCCTGCCAACGAATGAACAATAAGCGCTATTTAATGCCGATTATCTTCCACCCAACTGCATATTAGCAATAATCTTCTGCCAGGCCCGGCGTATACTGGTGCTATCGTGACAAGTCCCGCTGCGCTCGGCCGCGATCCGGCAAGCGCTCATCGGCGGGCTTGTGTCTCACCCGAATCATCGTCAGGAAACGACCATGGCCTTCGATCATCGCAAGTACCGCCCCGCCCCCCGTGTTCCCGCTTTCGACCGCACCTGGCCGGACAAGGATCTCGACCGCGCCCCGATCTGGGTGAGCGAAGACCTGCGTGACGGCAACCAGGCGCTGCTGGAGCCGATGAGCGTCGAGCAGAAGAAGCGCTTCTGGCACCAGATCGTCAAGGTCGGCATCAAGGAAGTGATGGTCGGCTTTCCCTCGGCGAGCCAGCCGGATTACGACTTCGTGCGCTGGCTGATCGAGGAGGAGCAGATCCCCGAGGACGTCACCATCGCCGTGCTGGTGCAGTGCCGCGAGCACCTGATCGAGAAGACCTTCGAGTCACTGGTGGGCGCTAAGCGCGCGATCGTGCACCTCTACAACTCCACCTCGACCATCCAGCGCGAGCGGGTGTTCGAGATGGATCGCGATGGCATCACCGATATCGCGGTGCAGGGCGCCACCTGGGTGAAGACCTACGCCGAGCGCTACCCCGAGGTGGAGTGGTGTTTCGAATACACGCCGGAAAGCTTCTCGAGCACCGAGATCGATTTCTCGATCGCGATCTGCGAAGCCGTGATGGACGTCTGGCAACCGACGCCGGACAACAAGTGCATCCTCAACCTGCCGACCACGGTCGAGGTTGCCGGCCCGCACCACCACGCCGACCAGATCGAGTATTTCTGCCAGCACATCAAGAATCGCGACAGCGTGATCGTCTCGGTCCACACCCACAACGATCGCGGCGGCGCGGTGGCCTCGGCGGAGCTTGCGCTGCTGGCCGGCGCCGAGCGGGTCGAGGGTACGCTTTTGGGCAACGGCGAGCGCACCGGCAACATGGATATCGTGACCCTGGCGATGAACCTCTACAGCCAGGGCATCGACCCGGAGCTCGACCTGACCAACCCCGACGAGATCATCCAGGTAGTGCAAGAGTGCACCGGCATCGCCATGCATCCACGCCACCCCTGGGTCGGCGAGATGGTCTACACCGCGTTCTCGGGCAGCCACCAGGACGCGATCCGCAAGTCGCTCAAGCACCAGAAGCCCGACGAGCCGTGGCAGGTCGCCTACCTGCCCATCGACCCCCACGACATCGGCCGCGACTACCAGGCGGTGATCCGCGTCAACAGCCAATCCGGCAAGGGCGGCATGGCCTTCTTGCTCGAGCGCGACTACGGCATCAACCTGCCGCGCTGGATGATGCTGGCGTTGGCCCCTTACGTGCAGAAGGAGAGCGAGGCGCGCGCCAGCGAGCTCTCGAGCGAGATGATTCGTCAGGTGATGTTCGAGCACTTCAGTCAGCAAGCCCCTTTGGCGCTCGCCGACTACCGCCTTTCGAAGGGGCAGCACGAAGGTATCGAGGTGACGCTTTGGGAGGGCGCGGAAACCCTGCGCCTGGAGGGCACCGGCAACGGGGCGATGTCCGCCTTCACCGACGCCTGGCGCAAGCATTCGGGGGTCAACGTGGCGATCGTCGACTACAGCGAGCACTCGCTCGGCGGCGACAGCGAAGCCAACGCCATCGCTTTCGTGCAGCTCAACATCGACGGCCAGCGCCTCTGCGCCGTGGCCGAGGACAGCGACACCGTGAGCGCGTCGCTCAAGGCACTGTTGTCGGGCATCAATGCCGCGACGTGCGCGTCCAAATCCACCAAGACCACGGCAGAAAGCGCCACCGTCTGATCTCGCCAAGGCCCGCTCTCGCGGGCCTGTTATACTCCGGTCTCAACTTAGGCTTCAACTTCGGGCCTCAACTTCGGCCTCACTCACCGCCAAGGGCGAGCACGACATGGGAGAAGGCTTCGTTCACCTGGGGCTGCTGGCGCTGGGCGCCGGGCTTGGCGGCATGGCCCGGCTCGGTGTCACGCATCTCGCCGACCGCCTGTGGGGCGCACGCTTTCCCTGGGGAACGCTCATCGTCAACGCCAGCGGCGCCTTCGTCGCGGGCCTGCTGCTGGGGCGTTTCGGCATCGATGCGCTGGCCGACTCCCCCCTGGGGCTTTACATGATCACAGGCGTCTTGGGCGGCTATACCACGGTGTCGTCACTGAGCCTGCAGACGCTCTCGCTGTGGCAAGCGCAGCGCCACCTCGCGGCCATTGCCAACCTGGCGGGCAGCGTGGCGCTGGGCGTGGCATTGGCCTTGCTTGGCTGGCTTTGGGGAGGGGCGGCATGAGCGGCGCGCGTACCTGCCTCGCGGTCGGCCTCGGCACGGCAGCGGGCAGCCTTTGTCGCTACGCGGTATCGCTGTGGGTGCTGGCGGTGGCGGGCAGTGCGCTACCGTGGGCGACGCTATGCGTCAATGCCCTGGGGTCGTTCCTGATCGGCTGGCTCGCAACGCACGCCTCCCGGCGCCCGCAAACCCTGTGGGCGCGCCTGCAACCGCTGCTGGTGCCGGGGTTCTGCGCGGGCTTCACCACCTTTTCGCTGTTCGGGCTGGAAACCGTTCATCTGCTGCGTGCCCAGCCAGGGCTCGCCGCGCTCTATGCCCTGCTCAGCCTGGCCCTGTGGCTGGGGGGAGCGTGGCTCGGCGTGCGGCTCGCCCGGGCGGGCGACTAGCACGGGATCAGTATCGCTCAGCGGCGCTTTCCGAGCATCGCGCGTCATCGGTGGTGACAACGATGCGCGCGATCGTGCAGACCTTTCTCTCAGTGGCCGTTCATCAGCCTATCGACCGCCTGCGGGTCGTTGTGCACCGTGTAGCGGTCGACCACCGTAGCGCTTGCCTCGCTCAGCCCGACCAGTTCCACGTCGGTCCCCTCGCGGCGAAACTTGATCATCACCCGGTCGAGGGTCTGCACGGCGGTCATGTCCCAGAAGTGCGCCCGGGAGAGATCGATGATCACCCGGTCGAGACGCTCCTTGAAATCGAACGCCGCCATGAAGCGCTCGGAGGAGGCGAAGAAGACCTGGCCGACGACCCGATACTCGCGCTCGCGCCCGGCATGGCGTTCGGTAGAGCCAAGATGCAGAACGTTGCCCACCTTGTTGGCGAAGAACAGCGCCGCCAGGAGCACGCCGACGAACACGCCCAGGGCCAGATTGTGGGTGCCGACGGTGACGGCCACGGTCGCCAGCATGACGACGTTGGTGCTCAAGGGGTGTTTCCTGAGATCACGGATCGAGGCCCAGTCGAAGGTGCCGATCGAGACCATGATCATCACCGCTACCAGCGCCGCCATCGGGATCCGCGATACCCACTCGGACAGGAACACCACCATCAGCAGCAGCACGCTCCCGGCGATCAGCGTGGAGAGCCGCGTGCGCCCGCCGGACTTGATGTTGATCACCGACTGGCCGATCATCGCGCAGCCCGCCATGCCGCCCATCAGGCCAGCCCCGATGTTGGCGATGCCCTGCCCCCTGCACTCGCGATGCTTGTCGCTTGGCGTATCGGTCAGGTCATCGACGATGGTCGCGGTCATCATCGACTCGAGCAGGCCGACCACGCAGAGCATGATCGCGTAAGGGAAGATGATCATGAGCGTTTCGAGGTTCAAGGGGACGTCCGGCCACAGGAACACCGGCAGCGTATCGGGCAACTCGCCCATGTCGCCGACGGTGCGAATCTCCATGCCGCTCACGAGATAGACGAGGGTCAGTACCACGATGCAGACCAAGGGCGACGGCAGCGACTTGCCGATCAGCGGCAGGTAAGGAAACAGGTAGATGATGCCGAGCCCGGCGGCGGTCATGGCGTAGACGTGCCAGGTGACGTCGGTGAGCTCCGGCAGTTGCGCCATGAAGATCAGGATCGCCAGCGCGTTGACGAAGCCGGTCACCACCGAGCGCGACACGAAGCGCATCAGGTCGGCGAGCTTGAGATAGCCCGCCGCTATCTGCAGCGCCCCGGTCAGAAGGGTCGCGGCGAACAGGTACTCGAGGCCATGCTCGCGC
>NZ_JAMZBD010000074.1:0-9775 GCF_024158685.1 Halomonas sp. 707D4
ACTCGGAAGTGAAACCGCAACGCGCCGATGGTAGTGTGGGGCCTCCCCATGCGAGAGTAGGTCATCGTCAGGCACCTATTCGAAAAATCCCCCGTCTCTATGAGGCGGGGGATTTTTTTCGTGCCTGGCATTCTGGATTCGAAGGCAATGACGCATCACCACTCGATGGGCTCTCCCGCCCAGTCCCAGAAGCTGCCGGTGTCCTCGGGGCGTCGCTGGTCGATCACGGTCAGCAAGCGCCCGGCGACGAATGCCGGCGTGAAGAGCTTGTCCTTTGGAACGCGTGCTTGGAAGGGTTGCGAAAGCGCGGTATCGGTGGTGCCGGGGTGAAGGCACAGGACGATCATTTGCTCGTTGAGGCGAGCGAGTTCGATGGCAGCGGTCTTCATCAGCATGTTGTGAGCGGCCTTGCTCGCCCGGTAGCTGTACCAGCCGCCGAAACCGTTGTCACCGATCGACCCGACCCGCGCGGAGAGGCTGGCGACGATACAGGGATGGGAGCCCTTTAGCGAGCCGTTCAGTGCCGTCAGTAGCCGTAACGGCGTGGCCGCGTTGACATGCATGACCCGGGTAAAAGCGCTGACGTCGAACTGTTCCAGGCGCTTTTCCGGCGCTACGCCCTGCTCATGATCGTGCAGGGTGCCGACAGCGTTGAACAGTAGATGGAGGGGACGACCCTGGAGGACGCGCGCAACGGCATCGATGCCTTCCTTGGTAGTGATGTCCACTTTGAGGGGAGTGACGCGCTCGTCGTCGTGGAACCTTTCGGTACGACTGACGACCAGTAGCTGGCCCACGCGAGGCGAGTCCAGCAGTGCCTCCACCATGGCACTGCCGATGCCGCCGCCAGCACCGGTGACCAGCGCGGTAAAACCGTCGGGTAGATGATCCAGCATGCAGCACCTCCTGTCGAAAGAACAGGAGTAAGCATAGTGGGTCTAGCAGATTCGGTGTATTGACAGAGGTGAAACGTTACCCGAAAAAACGGACAACGGTCAGGCGGAGGTATTGAGGCGGCTGGATTGCGCCTTGTTGCGCCCGTTGGGTTGGTAAAGCGTCTTTTCGGCAATCTGCTGGATATAGCTCAGCATGTCCTGATTGTGCTTCATGCGTACCGACAGCATCTGGCCCGTCAGCGCATTCATGCGCGCGGCGCGCTCGCTCTTGTCGAGAAGCGACACCCAGCTGGCTTGGCAGTTCGCCTCCCTGGCCGCCTCACGGGCGCCGTCGGCATCGTCGGTATAGCCCAGTCGCCGCTGCGTCGAACGGCGCAGTGTTTCCATGCGCTCGAGCGCCTGCAGAAGCGTCTGCTTGGCTTCTGCGATGCGGGCGAGCTCCTCGCCATCGATCTCGCCTTTGGTCAACTGCGCCTGTTCGCGCGAGAGCAGATCAACGAGCTCGTCGAGGCGCTGGTGTTGATCGGAAAGCAGGCGGGACAGGCTCATGGCAGGGTCACTCTTGCAGTTGAGCAATCAGGCTGTCGGCAATACGGTCGGCGCGAATCTCGAGACGCCCGTCACGGATGGCATCGCGAATCTCCTCGACGCGCGCCATGTCGATGTCCTGAGAATCGTCCATGTGCATCTGGCTCAGGCGGGTCGACTCGCGCGTGGTATTGCCTTCCGGTGACGACTGTGCGCCGCCGACCTTCTGGGTCTCTTCACGCTGCTGCGTCGAATGGGTGCGCGGCAGCGGATTATGATTGTCGATTTTCACGTTGTAGGCCTCGTCGTCAACGTTGCAGCGTCATGAACGCCCTGGCTCTTTGCCGTTAAGAAGAGTATCGGCATCACCGCCCTGAACTTTAGGCAGCGGGTCAAAAATCCACGACCAGGGTGCCGTCGCCGGTCACGCGCGCGGTCACCAGTTCACGCGTGTCGAAACGTACTCGGATGCGTGCGCCCTGAGCGCCGCTTTCGAGCGCCTCGCCCTCACGGGAGACGCGAAACCCAGGCCCCTGCGCTGTGACCGTCACGCGCTGGCCGCGTTCCACCACATCGGGCACCTGAAGCGTGTGTGCTTGGAAGACCTCTCCTTGTCGCAGCGGGCGCTGTGCCACCTTGCCAATGATAGCATCTTCGTCGGTCAAGGCGTTGGCCGTCAGATCGCCAAGATTGCCCTCGCGCTGAGTGAGCATCGCCTGGGTGATCAGCGCCCCGCGAGGAATGTCCCGGGCGGCGACCACGTAGCTTCCGACGACGTCCACCTGGGCCTGCAGGTAGCGTACCTGGCGGCGCCCCTCGCCGCAGCGAACACCCACGGATACCCGGCCGATCGGTGCCTGTTGGGCATTGGGGAAGAAGGGCTCCGGCGCGATACAGGCCGGCAGGTGGGCGGAGGGGGGCGAGACGTCGATCATCACTTCCTGGCCCAGCGGCTGTGCCTGCTGGTAGAGAAAGCCCTGAACCGCTTCGATCAGCGAAGGGTCATCGCCCCGCGCCTGGGTCGCAGCCAGGCCCAGTGCGATCACCAGCAGGCAGCGCAAGTGAAACGGCAGGCAGCGGGACGCGCGAAGAGAGGGGGCAAGCATGGCGGTCGCTCGATCGAAAGAGAGGGGGCAGTGGGCAGGAGTCTAATGCAAAAGACCCCCGGGCATCATGCGAAATGCTGGGTGAAAAGGCATTTGTTCCATGCTTTAGGCGCAGGGACACTTGCCTATCATGCACCCTCAGAAATTTCCGAATTATCTTTGCCTCTCAGCCTGCGGGGGACGGCATGTTCGATCATCTCGATTCAGCGTTCAATATCCATCAGCGTGCGCTTGGCCTTCGCCAGGCGCGCCACGAAGTGCTGGCGGCCAATATCGCCAATGCCGACACGCCGAACTACAAGGCGCGCGACATCGACTTCGCCAGCGAGCTGCAAAAGGCGGTCAAGGCCGGTGAGTCGTCCCAGCAAGGCGGCGTCGCGCTGTCGCGGACGTCCGAGCACCATATCGCCGCACAAGGCCCGGCCTGGCAAGGCGCCCAGACGGACCTGTTCTACCGCATTCCCGACCAGCCGAGCCTCGATGGCAACACGGTGGACATGGACCGCGAGCGCAGCCAGTTCGCCGACAACGCCGTTCGCTACCAGGCGGCGCTGACGATCATGAACAGCCGCATTCAAGGGCTCAAGAACGCGATGCAGCCGGAATAACCCGGCGAGGAGATTCAGTAACTCATGTCGATGTTTTCAGCCTTTGATATCGCGGGCTCCGCACTCAGCGCCCAGGCCCAGCGGATGAACGTGACCGCCAGCAACATGGCCAATGCCGACAGTATCGCCGGCCCCGATGGCGAGACCTACCGCGCCAAGCAGGTGATGTTCCAGACCCAGGCGCAGAACAACCGCTACGGCGTTGGCGGCGTGCGCGTCACCGAGGTGGTGGAGGACGACTCCCCCCTGCGCCTCGAGTACCTGCCGAGCCACCCGGCGGCGGACGAAAACGGCTACGTGGCCAAGCCCAACGTCGAGCCGGTACACGAGATGGTCAACATGATCTCCGCGTCGCGCTCCTACCAGGCCAACGTGGAAGTCTTCAACACCACCAAACAGATGATGATCCAGACGCTATCGCTCGGTGAGGGCTAAGCATGAACACCTTCGATCCCAATGTAGTGAATGCCATCAACGGTACCAGCGGTGCTCAGTTGCAGCCGAAGCAGTCCGAGGCGCTGCGCAACAGCTTCATGACGATGCTGATCACCCAGCTGCAGAACCAGGATCCGCTCAATCCGATGGACAACGCGGAGATGACGTCGCAACTGGCCCAGATCAATACCGTCAGCGGCATCGAGCAGCTCAACACCACGCTCCAGAGCATTACCAGTCAGATGGAAGCCAGCAAGGCGCTTCAGGCGAGCAGCCTGATCGGACAGGGAGTCATGGTCCCCGGTCGGCAGATCATGCTGGAGCAGGATGGTGACGGTAACCCTTACTCCACGCCGTTTGGTATCGAACTTGCCAGGCCCGCCGCCAATGTACAGGCAACGATTACCGGCCAGGGCGGAGAGGTCATCCGGCGCTACGATCTGGGAGCGGTCGAGTCCGGCGTCCAGTCCTTCCAGTGGGATGGTAGAAATGATCAGGGAGAGGTCGTCGCAAGCAACCGCTACACCGTGCAGTTGACGGCGACCGACGGCGAGGGTGATACGATCGAGGCCGCCCCGCTGAACTATGCGATCGTCAACAGTGTAACGCCCAACAGTGGCAACGATGTAAGGCTTGACCTGGGAGCGATCTACGGCCAAGTCAGCCTGAACGACGTCAAGCAGATTCTTTGATTCAGCAGTACTGAAAGCTTCCAGGAGAACGAAATGAGTTTTTCACAAGCACTGAGCGGTCTCAACGCCCAGGCTCAGAACCTGAAGATTCTGGGCAACAACATCGCCAACTCTCAGACCGTTGGCTTCAAGAGCTCGAGTGCCATCTTTGCCGATGTCTTCGCCGGCGCCAACAGCCAGGTGGGCCTGGGTGTCAAGATTTCCAGCGTTCGCCAGGACTTCACTGCCGGTGATCTCGAATCCTCCGGGCGCACCCTCGATCTGGCCGTTGCCGGTGAAGGCTTTTACCGCGTTCAACTGACCAGTGGCGAAACCGCCTATACCCGTAACGGTCAATTCAGCCAGGATAACCAGGGGTATATCGTCAACTCCTCCGGCCACCGGCTGACCGGCTATGGGCTGTCGGATCCCGATGATCCCTTCTCACCGGTTGTCGCGGGCGGTGCCCCCCAGGCGCTGCAGATTCCTGCCGATGATATTCCTGCAAAAGCGACCGTGAATGTCTCCGCGACCTACAACTTGAACGCCAGTACGGTGATCGGCCAGGCAGATGCCAATACGCCAGTGCAGTCGGCCAGGATTGTAGGTGGTAATGGTGACGAGATGGACGTCAACTACCACTACTCGAACAGCTATACGGTGTATGACTCGTTGGGCAACAGCCACACCGTGTCTACCTATTTCCTGAAAAACGCCGACAACCAGTGGATAGCGCAGGTAGCGGTCGATGGTGTGATCGATGGCTTTGCACGCGCTGACGGCCCCAACGGCGGTGCCAATATGGGCGCGGTCACCAACTACGGCAACAATGCGTTTGCAGTTGATTTCACAACGGGTGGCCAACTACCGCGTAATGCGAATAGCGAAGTGGTTGCCATAAGGCCTGTCAATGGAACAGCGGTCGGTGGTGCCTTCGGAAACGGTGCCAGCCTTGCCACTATCGGCTTCAACCCAGGCGGTGGCGCCGCTCCGGTCTCGTTCGACCTGGATCTTGAGGGTACCACGCAGTTCAACAACACCTCGATCCAGAACACCCTGACCCAGGATGGCTATACCTCGGGCAGCCTGGCGGGGCTCGAGGTCACTCGTGATGGCCGCGTGATTCGTACCTACACCAACGAAGAGCGCCGCGATGCCGGCCAGATCGTGCTGGCGAGCTTTGCCAACAACGAAGGCCTGCAGGCTATCGGTGACAATGCCTGGCGTGAAACCAACGCCTCGGGCATCGGCATCATCGGCACCGCCGGGGCGGGCGTTTTCGGCACGATCGAGTCCGGGGTGCTGGAGAACTCCAACGTCGATCTGGCCAAGCAGCTCGTGGACACCATTGTTGCCCAGCGTGCCTACCAGGCGAACTCGACCTCCATCAGTACTCAGGACGAGCTCCTGCAGACCATCATCAACCTGTGATGAGCGGCGCCACCGGGAGGAAGTAGCGCGTGGATAGAATGCTGTATACCGCCATGAGCGGTGCCAAGAACGCCATGGACCAGCAGTCGGTGGTGAGCCAGAACCTCTCCAACGTCTCGACGGCGGGGTTTCGCGCCCAGCTGCAGGCGGCGCGTTCGGTCCCCGTGCAGGGCGCGGGCCCACTCGATACCCGCGTCTCGGCAGTGGCGACCACGCCGGGAAGCGATTTTTCCCAGGGGCCGGTCGATTTCACCGGGCGCACGCTCGATGTCGCCATGCAGGATGGCGCCTGGCTTGCGGTACTCGCGGAGGACGGCACCGAGGCCTATACCCGGCGCGGCGATCTGCAGCTCGACAGCGACGGGGTACTCCTGAACCTGGGCCGGCCGGTGATGGGCGAGGGCGGTCCGATCGCGCTTCCCCAGGGTGCCGAGATCTCCATCGGTGCCGATGGCACCATCAGCGCGATTCCTCAGGGCGAAGGCCCCAACGCGCTGGTGGACGTCGGGCGCATCAAGCTGGTCACCCCGGACGAGCCGACGCTTACGCGCGGCGACGATGGCCTGTTCCGCGCGCCGCTGAACGACGCCGGCGAGCCCGGCGTGCTGCCCGCCAACGAAGCGGCGCGGCTGGTCAGCGGTGCACTCGAGGGCAGCAACGTCAGCGCCATCGACGCCATGGTCTCGATGATCGACGTGCAGCGCCGCTACGACATGCAGATGCGCGTGATCAGCAATGCCGACGAAAACGCCCAGCGCGCCAACAGCATGCTTTCACTCCAGGGCTGACCCCAGCCGCCCGATTAAAGGACACCTACCATGATCAAGTCGTTATGGACGGCAAAGACGGGGCTCGAGTCGCAGCAGACCAAGCTCGACGTCATCTCCAACAACCTGGCCAACGTCAGCACCAACGGCTTCAAGCGCTCGCGCCCGGTGTTCGAGGATCTGCTCTACCAGAACATGCGCCAGCCCGGCGCCCAGAACAACATCCAGGATCGGCTGCCGTCCGGCATGCAGGTGGGAAGCGGCGTACGCGCCGTGGCCACCGAGCGCCTGCACACCCAGGGCAGCCTCGAGGAGACCGGAAACTCCCGGGACCTGGCCATCGATGGCCGCGGGTTCTTTCAGGTGCTGTTACCCGACGGCACCGTCGGCTACACCCGTGATGGCAGCTTCCAGCTCAACGAAAATGGCCAGATGGTCACGGCGAACGGCTACCCGCTGGAGCCGGCCATCTTCCTGCCGCCCACCGCGCTCTCCGTCGCGATCGGCGAGGATGGCACGGTCAGCGTCCGCCAGCCCGGCGTTGCCCAGGATACCGACGTGGGTCAGATCACCGTCACGTCCTTCATCAATCCCGCTGGCCTTGAAAGCGTCGGTGGCAACCTGTATCTCGAGACCGGTGCCTCCGGTGCGCCGAACCAGGATATCCCGGGCAACAACGGGGCCGGCCGCCTCTTCCAGGGCTACGTGGAAACCTCCAACGTCAACGTGGTGGAGGAGATGGTCAACATGATCCAGACCCAGCGCGCCTACGAGATCAACAGCCGGGCGGTCTCCACCAGCGACGAGATGCTGGCGCGGCTCAGCCAGCTTTGACGCCTAGCCCCCGGCTCTTCCCTACAGGTCGCACGATGTCCAACCACGTCCTCTTTCGCCGCCTGACGCAGCTGGCGGCACTGCTTTTCATCCTGCTGGCCGCCGGCTGCGCGCAGATTCCGCGCGCCTCGGTGGTCGGCGAGCAGGAGCAGATCAATATCATCGACCGGCCGCCGGCGGTGGCCAACGGCTCCATCTACCAGGCCCGGCGCGGCTATCACCCGCTGTTCGAGGATCGCCGGCCCCGGGCTATCGGTGACATCCTGACCATCGTGCTCAACGAGCAGGTGAGCGCCAGCCAGAATTCGCAGTCGAGCGCCAACCGCAGCGGTTCGGCCTCGCTCGATATCGCCCAGATTCCCGAGATCATCGACTTTCTCGAGGATTACGGGTTCGACGTGGCGGGCAGCAACATCTTCGCCGGCAGCGGCAGCACCCAGGCCAACAACACCATGACCGGGACCATCACCGTGTCGGTGCTGGAAGTGCTCAACAACGGCTACCTGCGGGTGCGCGGCGAGAAGCAGATCGCCATCAACCAGGGCACCGAGTTCATCCGCTTCTCCGGCGTGGTCAACCCGCAGACGGTCACGGCGGCCAACACCGTGCCGTCGAACCAGGTCGCCGATGCGCGCATCGAGTACGTGGGTGATGGCTACATCAACGAGGCGCAGCACATGGGATGGCTGCAGCGCTTCTTCCTCAACGTGTCGCCGTTCTAGGCGCTTGGGATGAGACACCGCATGGCTTCAATCTGGAACGTCAAAGCGATGAGGCGACGCGCGATGCAGCTCGTCGCTCTCGTCGCCCTGGGCCTGGTGGCCCAGGGCGCCTTCGCCGAACGGGTACGCGAGCTCGCAAGCTTCGCCGGCGTGCGCGACAACCAGCTGGTCGGCTATGGCCTGGTGGTGGGGCTCGACAATACCGGTGACCAGACCACCCAGGCACCGTTCACCAGCCAGAGCCTGACCAACATGCTCTCCCAGCTCGGCGTGAGCGTGCCGCCGGGCACCAACCTGCAACTGCGCAACGTCGCCGCCGTGATGGTGACGGCGGACCTGCCGCCGTTCGCGCGGCCGGGCCAGCGCCTGGACATCGTCGTCTCCTCCATCGCCAACGCCAGAAGCCTGCGCGGCGGCACGCTCTTGATGACCCCGCTCAAGGGCGCCGACGGCGACACCTACGCCATCGCCCAGGGCAACATGCTGGTCGGCGGCGCCGGGGCCCAGGCCGGCGGCAGCAGCGTACAGATCAACCAGCAGGCGGCCGGGCGTATCCCCGGTGGAGCGCTGGTGGAACGCGAAGTGGCGCTCAACCTGGGCGGTAACGGCGGCCTGCTGGAGCTTCAGCTGAACACCCCAGACTTCGGCACCGCCCAGCGCATGGTCAGCGCGATCAACGGCGAGTTCGGCCAGTCCGTCGCCTATGCGCGCAACGGCGGCGTGATCGCCCTCGACGGCCCGATGGATGCCAATTCACGGGTCAACTTCATGGCCCGGGTCGAGAACGTCCAGGTCACGCCCATGGAGGCCCCGGCCCGGGTGGTGCTCAACTCGCGCACAGGCTCCGTGGTGATGAACAGCGCCGTCACGCTGCGCCAGGCGGCCGTCGCCCACGGCAACCTGTCGATCGTCATCGACAGTCAGTTCGGTGTCAGCCAGCCGGCCCCGCTGGGCCAGGGGCAGACCGTGGTCGTGCCGGATGCCGATATCGACATCAACCAGCGCGAAGCCTTCCTGCAGATCGTCGAGGGTGCACAGCTCAGTGACGTCGTCAACGCGCTCAACGCCCTAGGCGCCACGCCCCAGGACCTGATGTCGATTCTCGAGGCGCTCAAGGCGTCCGGGTCGCTGCGCGCCGAGCTCGAGGTGATCTGATGAGCATGACCGACATGAGCAGCCAGTTCGCTTTTGATATGAGCGGCTTCCAGCGCATGCAGCATAACGCCCGCGTCGACCCGGAAGGCGGGGCGCGGGAGGCTGCCCAGCAGTTCGAGGCGCTGTTCGTGCAGATGATGATGAAGAGCATGCGCGAGGCGATTCCCTCGTCGAACCTGATGAACAGCAGCGCCGGCGACACCTACCAGCAGATGCTCGACCAGCAGTGGTCCCAGGTGATCGCCGGTAAAGGCGTCGGCCTTGCCGACGTGCTCGTCGAGCAGCTACAGCGCCAGGGTGCGATAAAGGGTGCGGCGCAGGGCGATGAGGAACTCCAGGCGTTGATTGCCGGCATCCCCCGCGGCACCCCGCGGGTGCTGGACGACCCGCTCCAGCCGCCTGGCGCGGCCGAGCCTCGAGGCGGGCGCTTCCTGCGCGAGCTCGAGGCGATCCGCGAGTCCAGGGTCGTCACCGGCGTCGAGCAGGAGAGCGCTGCCACGATGGCCGCGCCGGTCATCAACCCGAACGCGCCGGATCATGTGAAGCGGTTCATGGCTACGCTGGCCCAGCCGGCCCAGGCGGCAAGCCAAGCCAGCGGCGTCCCCGCCGAGCTGATCCTCGC
>NZ_JAMZBD010000075.1:0-9718 GCF_024158685.1 Halomonas sp. 707D4
CATGATGCTGGCTCACGTGCTCTGCCTGGCCGCCGGTGGCGCCTGGCTTGCTGGGCTCATTGGCATGGAGCAGGCCATCGCACTAGGCGTGGCGCCCTTCCTGGTCGGCAGCGTGCTGAAATCGGCCCTGGCCACCGTGACGCTCAAGCTGCTCGCCCGCCGCCACCGCGGCGACGCATGACCATTCGGCTACGCGGCCACCACCTGCTCTGCCTGCTCACCTACGTGGGCAAGGGCTACAGCGCCGCCTTCGTGGCCAACTACGACCGGCTCGCCGCGCGCCTCTCCGGCGGCGAGCCGGTGAAGCTGGTCGCGGGGCCGGATGACATCTGCGCCCCGCTCTTCACCCCCGCCTGCGAGCCGCCCCACTGCCTGAACCACAGCGTCATCGCGCGGGATGCCGCCGCGCTCGAGGCGATCAGCGAAACGCTGGGCCGCTCGCTGACCGTTGGCGATACCCTGGAACTGGATAATGCAATGCTGGCATCGCTCAGGGTGGCGTTTCGCGCCGGGCGCACACGGCGTGCGTGTGTCGACTGCCAATGGCATGCGCTTTGTACGGGGGTGGCCGAGAGTGATTATGCTGGAGCGCGGGTTCAGGTCGGGTGAGCGCGACTAACACCGAGCCATATCTCCCAAGCCCTGGTTACCCAAACTTCCCTTGATCCAATAGCCGACTCATGAACCTTGAGCCGATTGTAACGTACCGGTCTGTTTGGCAGCCCAGCGCGCTACGGTATCGCTACGACGATGTACTTTTCCCTTTTTCATTAAGCAGCACCGCGTAACGCGTACTGCGCCCCCCGCCAGGCAGCCTATAAAAGCAGCCCTTTTCGACCAGCTCGATCATATCTCGCGTGGCGGTGGCTTTACTCACCTTCGCCAGCGCCTGGTATTTTCGGGCATTGATGCCCTGCGTAAACGCTTCGCCCGCATTATCCAGCAGTCGGTTGAGCACCTTGATTTGCCGCTCGCTGAGCACCGTGGTCGCGTGACGCTGCCAGAAGTGCGTTTTCAGTAGCACCCGATCGATACGTAATAGCGCCTGTTCGAGCGCTTCCTTGAGCGTATCCAGAAACCACGCAAGCCAAGGCGTGATATCCAAGCCGCCCTTCTGGGTACTTTCAAGATGATCGTAGTAGGCCTCGCGCCGCGCCATGATCGCGGCACTCAACGAATAAAAGCGTATGGACTGCCGTTCGGCCTGGGCCAGCGCCCGATCGGTCACTGCACGCGTAACACGCCCGTTACCGTCGTCAAACGGATGCAGCGTAATCAGCCAAAGGTGGGCAATACCTGCTCGAACCAAAGGGTCGAGCCCTTCCGGCGGCTGGTTGAACCATTCGAGGAACGCCTCGAGCTCCCCTTCCAATTGGGCCCGCGGCGGCGCTTCGAAATGCACCGTCGGCCGATCCATTCGACCCGATACGACCTGCATGGGGTGATCGCCACGTAGCTCGCCCACGCGTACCTCGTGAAGCAAGCCGGAGCGCTGCACGAAGAGCAAGGACTGCCAATGACATAGCATCTGCCGGGATAGCGGCTCCTCGGGCTGGCGAGTCGATTGAAGCAGCAGCTCGATCAGCGCTTCGGATTCCGGGGTGGTTCGCAGAGTAACGCCCGCCTGCTCCAACCCCAAATGACGAGCCACCGACGAGCGCACGGAACCAACATCCAAACGCTCGCCCTCGATCTCGCTGGTGCGAATGGCGTTTTGAATGAGCGCGTCCATTTCCACGGTTAAATCCGTGTGTTCAGACATTGCATCCGTTCGCCCCACCGCGCGCCCTTGCAGCAGCCTTATGGCATCCAGCAAGGGGCGTAAAGCGGGCTCATCCCAGTCGAACGAAGGCCAATTGCGCCGCTCCCAAATATACATGAGCCAATTACCATGCTTATTCGAATCATTGTATGAGCCGATTATGAAGATTATTCGGCTCAATTGCTAATTGGCGAAGCTTGCCAGCGTTCAGCCCGGCCTTTCTGATCAGCATGACCATCGTTGCCATGGTCTACGCCATTGCCATACCGAATATCCCGGCGGGCGCGGAAGGGCGACCCGGACCGGTTCGGTACCGCAGGTGCCATCCTGAGCCTGCTCTACCATATGCTCCTCGGATTGGGGCTGGTCATCACAAGGCCGGACTCTAAAGAGTGGCGCTACCCAATAAAGGGGTGACGTCGGTTACACTAGCGCGACCGTCTTGAGGGCGAGGTTTTCTTACCACTTTCCCCGCTTCCCAACCTGCGATACCTGTCATGTCCATTTGCCAATGCCCTTCGAAGCTGAGCCTGCCTCAGCTCAATCCCGGTGTATCGACGGTGCTTGAGTATCTGCTGCTCATGTTTCCGGCCATCAGTGAGGCGACATGGCGCGAGCGCATGGCCACCGGCAAGGTGCATCGCGATGACGGCTCCTTGATTACACCGGCATCACCCTTCAAGCCCCATCTTCGCGTGTTCTACTATCGCGAAGTGGCACGCGAGCCGAGCATTCCCTTCGCCGAGCATATTGTCTATCGAGACGAGCACATTCTGGTGGCCTACAAACCGCACTTTCTGCCGGTCACACCCGGCGGGCGCTACGTCAACGAGTGCCTGCAACAGCGTCTGCGACAAAGCACGGGGATCGAGGCGCTGCAAGCGGTGCATCGCCTGGATGGAGTGACAGCAGGGCTGGTGCTGTGTTCGCTGAATCCCGAAACCCGCGCGCTGTATCACCAGCTGTTCACGTCACGC
Organism: Halomonas sp. 707D4; assembly: GCF_024158685.1. Lineage (NCBI taxonomy): Bacteria > Pseudomonadati > Pseudomonadota > Gammaproteobacteria > Oceanospirillales > Halomonadaceae > Halomonas > Halomonas sp. 707D4. The sequence continues at coordinate 2,740 of NZ_JAMZBD010000075.1, forward strand.
CAGATTCACAAGACCTATCAGGCCATCGCCGAGGTAGACGGCTCTACGTCATGGGTGGGTCGAGAGTGGGACGTCAAGAATCGCATCGAACCCAGCGAGCAGCGCTTTCGCATGCGAATTAATGAGGGCGACGCCAACAGCCACTCGGTGATCCGCTGCGTGCAGCAAACCGACACTCAGGCGCTGTTCGAATTACACCCCGTCAGCGGGCGCCGCCACCAGCTACGCCTGCACATGCAGTCACTCGGCTGGCCGATTTTGAACGACCGCTACTACCCAGTGCTGCAGCCGCTCTCGCCGGATGACTATAAGCGCCCCTTGCAGCTACTCTCCAAAGGCTTCGAGTTCACTGATCCCGTAACCAATGAGCTTAGGTGCATTGAATATGATGGCGATCTGACACTTAAATAGCGTGGCGTTATCACTCCCCTATCCGTTACTCTACTAAGCGCGTCTGGAGCCGCAGCAGCATGCTCATCTCAGCTATTGCATTTTGAGCTGAACTACACGGGACTGGCGGGGATAGCAGTAACTTTTTTAGTACGGCGGCTTTACGTTCTTTAAAATAAAGTGGCACATAGGCTTCATTTCGCTCTCTCTGAATTTTATTGATGCGATTGCGCTAACCGAACCACTAGACTGACACAGAGGGTTATTGTGGGGGTAATATCCTGGCTCAGCTCAGGGAACTAACTCCACACCAAACACTAAATCTCATCATCATATAACACGACTTACGACAAACCTAATCACCTGCGTCTTAGAATAGCATTTATAGTAACTCACGAAACTAAAATCAACACTTTAATCATTAAAAGCTAATCAAAAAGTCTACTTAAAGCTATCTCTAAAACTATCATAAACATTTTTCATGGGAGGCGAGGGACGAGTATCAAGACTGCTTGAAAAGATATTATAATACTTTGAAAAACGATTTTTATCTCTTCTAAAATCCCAAGTCCAATTATTTTTATAAGGTATCACACCACTATCTACACGATTTTTAAAAGTCCTTGACAAAATACTTTCAAACATATAATTATTAATTATTTTAACAAAGTTTCTAATGACCTCTGAAACATCTTGCAGACCATCTATAGTTAAATAAAGCGGTTTTTCCAATATATCTTTATGGGAGTCTAAACCAAGTTTAATAGCATTTTTTGTTCCAAGCTTTCCAAATCTGTGTACACAACAATGTCTCATCTCACATATTTTTTGGTAATCTAAGAAAGACTTTTCAACTTCAGATGGACAATTACCTTTAATACCCGCAAAATCTTTTAATGCTTGTTTAACATTATAAGAACTAGAAAAAGAGTACTCCTCAAGCAAAGCTTCAGCTAATATTTCAGGCTTATGATTAAGAGCAGCTCCATAAGTAACATTTAGAGGCTCAACTAGTTTTCTAGAGTATTCGTCCACATTCACTAAGTGCCTAAAAACAGCTCTAAAGTAGCTTTCAACTGCCGACATATAACCAAGAAGAACCAACGTACCCATTTCACGACTCAAATGGTTCAAAGGCAAATAAATAGTGTTTATTTTATTAGTATTATCTATAAATTGATCGACTGGGCTCATATCCTGGTCAACATAAGTTGCATCAAACATAGCAGTAGTTTCAACGCTCTGCTGAGATGTCTGAACTACTGTAATAGAGCGAAAAAGACTTTGTTCTATAGCCATGGAAAGATAACCCTGTAATCAAGATAAAAAATCATCAACAAAACTTATAACAAGCTCTATCATTTTACTTGCGCGAACAGTTCCAACCCTATGAATTTTGCGTAACTCAGTTCCTGGGTCGCGTATAGCTAATAAATCACCAATTGTTTGAACTCTTTCAAGCTTTGATACTTTTTCTTTTTGCCAAGCAGTTAAGCCAGGCACACTATTCAGGGGTAAAGACATGCACTTAGTAAATGTTGAGTCATCTAACAATTGACTACCACAGTTATGACAAAACTTCTGTTGGTCTGTTAACCTTGGTGTATCGCATACTCTACATGGAGGAAGATCTATTCGTAAACCTTCCAAAATCTCACGGTCAGCAAGCTTAGAAACACTTCTTCTGAGCGGATGCTTTGCAGATTTTAAGCCTATTGTTTTTAAAGTTAGGCTTGCTGAGGAACTACGACTTCCTCCACTAAGTGCACGTAAAGATATTAGTGCCGCCAAGTGAGGAGTATAGCGTCGGTAAATTCTATCTTCTCCATGCGATACACTTGGATTTTCATACAACATTCCCGCTTCTATTAGAAGATTAAACATTCTATCTACTAATGGTTGCGCTGCTATCTCTACTCCTGGAACACCTAGCATTAACTGCTTTTCATTTTTCTCGATAGATTTAGCATTAAAATCTTTAAGATCGTGAATCATTGAGTCAAAAATCTGCATACCAGCCTTTATTAAAGTTTCAAACCTAGGCACTTTAATAGACATGGACTCATATTCGTATTTTCTAGAATTGTAATGTGACTCAATGACTTTATTTGCTAACTGATGAGGTCTTCCTTTACCATGCTCATACTCTCTTAGCATAGTAAGGTACGCTCGCGGCACTCCAAAAGCAGCATATCTTAACAAGAAGTCAACGTCTTGATTTATATCTAAGACTGGAAATCTTTGCTTTGATATCGCCCCCATTATATCAATATAACTAGGATCATTTACAGAAAGCCAGACGTTAACTTTCTCTGCCTCATGATCAGCGTGAAACTTGGCACCATAATCTGTGGCGGGGTATACTGAAGCCTTAGGAGAAATTTTTTGTGTTCTCAATACTCGTACCACATCAAAAAACTCTGTCAAGTACTCAGGGGTAAGCGTTAAAGCAGCGTCATCCATTAATATAACGGCTCGTTTTCTCCCCAAAAGATCAACAGCTAATTCGACCGTCAATATCAATTCATTTATATTAATATTCTTTACAACATAATCATCATCTTCAGTTAACGACACTCCTCTTTCTAGCCGACCTATTAAGCCATCTAGAAGTTCATCATCAAAACCTAAATACCTAGACTTTTCATGGCTAACGCTCTTTAATAAAGAACTAGGCACAGCTTCTTTAAGTGACTTTACTATTCTAGCAAGAATCCAAACGTGAAAAAGGTCTGTGGCATTAGCACGGCCCCTTAGCAAAGGTTCAAGTCTATAGTAACGATTAAATGTAACATAAATTGCTAAAGGAAGAGAATCATCCTCTTTACATAACAACCATGTATAGCGCATAAGATGTGTTTTACCACATCCTCTAGGACCTACGATTAACTTTGTCCCTCTAGCCACTAATGACTTATGAATTGAATTAAAAAACTCCCCCTGTGCAGTACCCTTTTTTAACTGTTCCGCAGTTATATGGTCCGCCCTTTCATCCAAAGCTTGTTGAAGTTCAGCCTCTTCTTGATGTGTCAACTCTTCTTTCATATTAGCCTCTAAAGCTTGATATTCATATTTAGAAGATCAGAGCGAGTGATATATCTAGCGCCAACTCCTCTTGAGCAAGACCCTAACCATTGCTTTCCTTCATTTGAAACAAGGTATTCAAAGACAACCTTTCTCAGCTCAATATCAATAATTCTCAATATAAAAACGCAGTCAGATACAGGAACTATTCCTTCTTGCACATAACAAACTTTCTCTTCAAGATTTCTGCCAACTCTTGCGATTAAAATATCCCCTTGAATCGCATGCGCAAATCGATCAACTAACCTTTCACTAACTACCGGCAAGTTAACGACAGATGTTTTCGAATTTATGGGAAAATCAGTTGTGTGAAACACTGGAATTAGTGCTTCTTTTACCTCTTTAGATGAAAAAGATCCACGAACAATACTCACATCGAAAAAACTTAATGGTTTACAGTGGCTATTACCTTTCTGAATTTTTTGGCTATGAAAACTAAAGTCGAGACGATCTACTCCTGCTTCTCTTGGTATGAAAATTGGCCTCGAAACTCCACCTTTTTTTTTCACTTCATAAAGTTTAATATTTTTTTTATAAGGAGATGATTTTTTTAAAAATAAAATATGTGCTTTTGCTTCTGTATTTGAAAACACACCTCGCGGCAAGTCAACAACACTTTCTAAGCAATAATTATCTAATAGATTCTTTCGGACATCTATCGATCGCTCACCAGTTATAATCCCACTCGGCACTATAACGCCTAACTCTCCACCACTTTTTGTTAGTCTTAAGTTTTGAGCTAAAAAAAGCAATTCAGCACGACCATCTTTAGAGACGCCTCTTGTTTCGCTAAGTCCAGCTTCTTCAAGAATTTTCTCATATTCTGGTTTCCATAATGGCCTCGTATATGGAGGGTTGCATAATGCCACATCAAATTCGCCGTATTCATTTTTAATCTTATTTGGCAAATCATAGTCAAGCGCATCAGCGTATATATGAAAATGATTTTTTTTCAAAGATGAAAAACTAGAAAGGCTATCTAACTCAACACTTACAATAGACGCGCTTTTCCATTTCTTACTTGCCGCCATCGAAAGACTTCCGAGTCCAGCCCCTAGATCAATCACAGAATTTGGAGCGGCAGTTTCTATACGACTGACAAGCAAGCGCCCTACATTAGCATCAGTATAGAACTGTCCATATTTAGCTCGGCTATTTAGAACAACATTGTCATACTTTTCCATTTACCAGCATCGCCTATTAAAAACAGCAGCATCTATTAAAAAATGAACTATTTATAAAAAACAACATTCACTAATTAAATCTAGCATAAAAAAAGAAAGGGCTCATCTTTCGATGAACCCTTCTTCCTGTCATACCACGTTCATCATTCCCACTCAATAGTCGCTGGCGGCTTACTAGAAACATCATAAGTCACCCGCGAAACCCCCTCCAACTCATTGATCACCCGGTTGGACACCTTCTCCAACAGCTCGTAGGGCAGGTGCGCCCAGCGGGCGGTCATGAAGTCGATGGTTTCGACGGCGCGCAGGGCGATGACCCATTCGTAGCGGCGGCCGTCGCCGACCACGCCGACGGACTTGACCGGCAGGAACACGGCGAAAGCCTGGCTGGTTTTTTCGTACCAGCCGGAGGCGCGCAGTTCCTCGATGAAGATGGCGTCGGCTTCACGCAGGATATCGGCGTACTCTTTCTTCACTTCGCCGAGGATGCGCACGCCCAGGCCCGGTCCCGGGAAGGGGTGGCGGTAGACCATGTCGTAGGGCAGGCCGAGTTCGAGACCCAGCTTGCGCACTTCGTCCTTGAACAGCTCGCGCAGCGGCTCGACGAGCTTGAGCTTCATGGTTTCTGGCAGGCCCCCCACGTTGTGGTGAGACTTGATCACGTGGGCCTTACCGGTCTTGCTGGCGGCGGATTCGATCACGTCCGGGTAGATGGTGCCCTGGGCGAGGAACTCGACGCCGTCGATCTTGCTGGCCTCTTCGTCGAACACGTCGATGAAGGTGTTGCCGATGATCTTGCGCTTGGCTTCCGGGTCGTTCTCGCCCTTGAGCTTGGAGAGGAACAGCTCTTCGGCGTCGACGCGGATCACCTTCACGCCCATGTGTTGGGCGAAGGTTTCCATCACCTGGTTGCCTTCGTCCTTGCGCAGCAGGCCGTTATCCACAAAGACGCAGGTGAGCTGGTCGCCGATCGCCTTGTGGAGAAGTGCGGCGACGACAGAGGAATCCACGCCGCCGGAGAGGCCGAGCAGCACGTGGCGGTCGCCCACCTGCTCGCGTACGCGCTGTACCTGGTCTTCGATGATCTGGGCCGGGGTCCAGAGCTTCTCGGCCTGGCAGATGTTCAGCACGAAGTGCTCGAGGATGCGCTGGCCCTGCAGGGTGTGGGTCACTTCCGGGTGGAACTGCACGCCGTAGAACTGCTTCTCTTCCCAGGCCATGGCGGCAATCGGGCAGCTCGGGGTAGAGGCGGTCACGGTGAAGGTGTCCGGCGCCTTGGCGACCTTGTCACCATGGCTCATCCATACGTCGAGCAGCGCCTTGCCGGATGCCGCATCCACGTGGTCCCTGATGCCGTCGAACAGGGCGTTGTCCGCGTCGATCTGGATCTGGGCGTAGCCGAACTCGCGCTGCTGGGAGCCTTCCACCTTGCCGCCGAGCTGCTCGGCCATGGTCTGCATGCCGTAGCAGATGCCGAAGACCGGCAAGCCCATCTCGAACACGCACGCCGGGGCGCGCGGGGAATCCAGCTCCGTGACCGACTCCGGCCCGCCGGCGAGGATGATGCCGTTGGGGTTGTACTCGCGGATCTCCTCTTCGCTAATGTCGAAGGCGCGAACCTCGGAGTAGACGCCGATCTCGCGCACGCGGCGGGCGATGAGCTGGGTGTACTGGGAGCCGAAATCGAGAATCAGGATCTTGTGGGCGTGAATGTCGGTCATGGCGGTATCTCTCAAGCAGTGTAGGCGCGGCCGCTAAGGCGTTGACAAGAGCTGTAAAAAGCAAGCGACGGGCCTTTGCCCGCCGCCGTGTTACTGAACTCCGGGGTCAGCTCACCCGGTAGTTGGGGGCTTCCTTGGTGATCTGCACGTCGTGGACGTGGGATTCGTTGAAGCCCGCGCCGGTGATCTGCACGAACTCCGGCTTGGTGCGCATCTCGTTGACGTCGCGGCAGCCCGTGTAGCCCATGGAGGCGCGCAGCCCGCCCATCAGCTGGTGGACGATGGCGCTCATCAGGCCCTTGTAGGGCACGCGGCCTTCGATGCCTTCCGGCACCAGCTTCTCGGCGCCGGCGTTCTTGTCCTGGAAGTAACGGTCCGCGCTGCCCTGGCTCTGCGACATCGCGCCCATGGAGCCCATGCCACGGTACGCCTTGTAGGTACGGCCCTGGTAGAGTTCGACCTCGCCCGGGGCTTCCTCGGTGCCGGCCAGCAGGCCGCCGACCATCACCGCACTGGCACCGGCGGCAATCGCCTTGGCCAGATCGCCGGAGAAGCGCACGCCGCCGTCGGCGATCAGCGGAATGTCGTACTCCTTGAGGG
>NZ_JAMZBD010000076.1:0-9590 GCF_024158685.1 Halomonas sp. 707D4
CTCCAACACCCGCGCCGCATGCATAACCTTCATATCCTGATACTTCCCCGCCACCAGATGAAGCCCCACCGGCAGCCCCTGGTCATCTAGCCCGCAGGGCAGTGATGCAGCAGGTTGCTGGGTGAGATTGAAGGGGGAGCTGAAAGGGGTCCAGTCTCTCCAGTCTTTATATTTGCCGCCCGGCGGCACGTTGTGGCCTGCCTCAAAAGGTGAAGTGGGCATTGTGGGGGTAACGAGCAGATCGAATCGCTCGTGGAAGGTGGCCAGGTGGGCGGTCAGTTGGCTTTACGTGAATCGACGCTTCTAAACGCTTAGGTATAAATTGCGCATGAGCGAAACCTCGGGCCTTACCCTCATACTGGTGTGCTGACCGGCAACGCTCATCTTTGGAGCTTGGGGAACCGAAACAATCAAGCGGGTGCTGCGAAGTAAAATGCTAACGTATGAATCCTCTAACGTGAACTAAAGAAAAGTCAGTTTTTATAAACGTGGCGAGCGGCGCATGCTGGAGGGGTCTTCCACTTCTGGAGCTGGAGCCATGACGGATCTTTCCACGGGCGCCTCGCCCCGCAGCGCGGTTGTCGAGCGCTCGAGTGCGGCGCTCAATCAACACTACTGGATGCCCTACAGCAGCAACCGAGATTTTCGCGCCAATCCTCGCGTCATCACCGGCGCCGAGGGGCGCTATTACATCGACGACCAGGGGCGCAAGCTGTTCGATTCGCTCTCCGGGCTCTGGACCTGCGGCGCGGGGCACAACCGCGAGGAGATCCAGCAGGCGGTTTCAAAGCAGCTCGGCTCGCTCGACTTCGCGCCGGGCTTTCAGATCGGCCATCCTTTGGCCTTCCAGCTCGCCGAGAAGATCGCGAGCCTGACGCCGGAGGGGCTCGACCACGTCTTCTTCACCAACTCCGGGTCGGACGCGGCGGATACCTCGATCAAGATGGCCAGGGCCTACTGGCGCCTGAAGGGCAGGCCCGAGAAGACGCGGCTGATCGGCCGCGCCAAGGGGTATCACGGGGTCAACGTCGGCGGCACGAGCCTGGGCGGCATCGGCGGCAACCGCAAGCATTACGGGCAGTTGCTGGACGTGACCCACCTGCCGCACACCCTGCAGGCGAATCATGCCTTCACCCAAGGGCAGGCCGAGACCGGCGCGGAGCTGGCCGATGCGCTGCTCGATCAGATCGCGCTGCACGATGCCTCGAACATCGCGGCGGTGATCGTCGAGCCGATGTCCGGCTCTGCCGGGGTCATCGTGCCGCCGAAAGGGTATCTGGATCGGCTGCGCCAGATCTGTACCGAGCATGACATCCTGCTGATCTTCGATGAAGTGATCACCGCCTTCGGGCGCAGCGGCGCGCGCACCGGCGCCGAGGCGTTCGGCGTCACGCCGGACATCATGAACGTGGCCAAGCAGGTCACCAACGGCGCCATTCCGATGGGCGCGGTGATCGCAAGCGGCGAGATCTTCGATACCTTCATGCACGGCGGCGGCCCGGCCCACGCCATCGAGTTCCCCCACGGCTACACCTACAGCGCCCACCCGGTGGCCTGCGCGGCGGGTCTGGCGGCCCTCGATATGCTCGAGCGCGAGGACTTCCCCGCCCAGGTGCGCGGTATCGCCCCGGCCTTCGAGCAAAAGCTTCACGCCCTGAAGGGCCGCCCCCACGTGGTGGACATTCGCAATTTCGGGCTTGCCGGCGCCATCCAGCTCGCCCCGCGCGCGGGCGACCCGACTATCCGCCCGCGCGACGCGCATCTGGCGCTGTGGGAGGCGGGCTTCTACGTGCGCTTTGGCGGCGACACGCTGCAGTTCGGCCCGCCCTTCGGCACGACCGATGCCGAACTCGAGCGGCTGTTCGACGCCGTGGCCACCACCCTGGATGCCCTCGCCTGACCGACCAAGGAGACCCCCGATGGAACACGTCACTCATCTGATCAACGGCGAGTCCGTTAAAAGCGACCGCACCCTGGCGGTCACCAACCCCTCCACCGGCAAGGTGATTCGCCAGGTGGTGGACGGCCGCCGCGACGACGTCGAGCGCGCCATCGCCGCCGCCCAGGCGGCGTTTCCCGCCTGGCGCGACACGCCCCCGGCCAAGCGCGCCCAGGTGATGTACCGCTTCAAGCAGCTTCTGGAAGACAACGCCGAGCGGCTGGTACAGCTCGTGAGCGAAGAGCACGGCAAGACCCCGGAAGACGCCCTTGGCGAGCTCAAGCGCGGTATCGAGAACGTCGAGTACGCCTGCGGCGTGCCGGAGCTCTTAAAAGGCGAGTACTCCCACAACGTCGGCCCGGGCATCGATGCCTGGTCGAACTTCCAGCCGCTCGGCGTGGTGGCGGGCATCACGCCATTCAACTTCCCCGCCATGGTGCCGCTGTGGATGTACCCGATGGCGATCGCCTGCGGCAACACCTTCGTGCTCAAGCCCTCGGAGAAGGACCCCAGCGCGGCCCACGCGGTGGCGGAACTCTTGAAGGAAGCCGGGCTTCCGGATGGAGTGATGAACGTGGTCCACGGCGGGCGCGAGGCGGTCGAGACGCTGCTGGACGCCAAGGCGATCAAGGCGATCTCGTTCGTCGGCTCCACGCCGGTGGCCGAGGCGATCTACAGCCGGGGCACGGCGAACGGCAAGCGCGTCCAGGCCCTGGGCGGGGCCAAGAACCACGCCGTGGTTTTGCCGGATGCGGATCTGGAAAACGCCGCCAATACGTTGATGGGCGCGGCCTTTGGCAGCTGCGGCGAGCGCTGCATGGCGATCTCGGTGGCGGTATGCGTGGGCGACGAGACCGCCGACCGGCTGGTGGACACGCTGCTTCCGAAAATCGCCGATTTGAAGGTGGGCCCTGGCACCGACAAGGGCCTGGACATGGGGCCGCTGGTCACCGCCGAGCACCGCGACAAGGTATTGAGCTACATCGAAGACGGCGTGAAGAGCGGCGCCAAGCTCGTCGCCGACGGTCGCGCGCTGACCGTGAAAGGCCATGAAAACGGCTACTTCGTCGGCGGCTGCCTGTTCGATCACGTCAACGCGGAGATGCGCATCTACCAGGAGGAGATCTTCGGCCCGGTGCTCTGCGTGGTGCGGGTGGGCAGCCTGGATGATGCCATGCAACTGATCAACGATCACGAGTACGGCAACGGCACATGCCTGTTCACTCGCGACGGCGAGGCGGCCCGGCGCTTCACCGACGCCATCGAGGTCGGCATGGTCGGCGTCAACGTGCCGCTGCCGGTGCCGGTGGCCTACCACAGCTTCGGCGGCTGGAAGCGCTCGCTGTTCGGCGACCTGCACGCCTATGGGCCGGATTCCGTGCGCTTCTACACCCGGCGCAAGGCGGTCTCCCAGCGCTGGCCGTCGGTCAGTGAGGCGACCCGGGCGGAGTTCTCCTTCCCGGCCAACCAGAGTTGACGTCCCGGGCCATCTAGGACATCGTCTCAGCACCGCCTTCGGGCGGTGCTTTTTTTCGTCGTCGCTTGCGCTGCGAGCATCGGCGGAGTCTCCCCCGTTTGCGTCACAAGGTAGCGCCGCGCGTGCCCAGAACCCAGGAAGAGATTCGCCAGACCAACGTTCGAAACATCCTCGAGGCCGCCGAGCGGCTGTTCGCCGAGAAGGGCTACGCCGGCGCCTCGATGGGCGAGATCGCCGCGCTCGCCGGGCTGCCCAAGTCCAACGTGCACTACTACTTCTCGACCAAGAAGGCGCTCTACCAAGAGGTGCTACTGGGGCTTCTGAAGCTGTGGAAGCAGGATGCGCTCTGCTTCGAGCTGTATGACGACCCGCGCGTGGTGCTCTCCACCTATATTCGCGCCAAGATGAACCACTCGCGCTTTCGCGCCCACGGTTCGAAGATCTGGGCCATGGAGGTGATGCAGGGCGCGCCGATTCTCGGCAAGCGCCTGCGCGAGAACCTGTTCGACTGGGCCAAGCTGAAGGAAGCCAAGATCAGCGAATGGGTGAGGGCGCAACAGATCGCCCCGGTGGAGCCCTCGCACCTGCTCTACATGATCTGGGCCTCGACCCAGCACTACGCGGATTTCGACTACCAGATCGGCCTGCTCAACCACGACCAGCCCCTCGACGACCTGCAGTTCGAAAAGGCGGTGCAGACGGTCACCTCGGTGATCCTGCGCGGGATCGGACTGACGGCCTAGCTTCCTCGAAGGCTAATGATTATTTGAAAGCAAGGAATGATTAGCCGCTTTTGTAAGACATTGGCTATGTTTTTATTAAGAGATTTCTTAAAAATTCCCCGCGCCTTGATTTTGTAAAGCGCTCCTGTAATTTTTCCTGATCCATGTACCGGCACGCCCGTGCCGTCTTGCCATTTCGCCGTTCATCACCGCGTGCCGCCTGGACGCCGGTGACGGCCCTTGTCCATGTCTCAGGGAAGAGAGCGCATGCCGCTATTCGTTTTCATCAGTACCACCTTTCCAACGGCCATCTTCTCGATCCTGCTGGTCGCCGCCGTCATCTACTGGCTGATCTCGCTCTCGGGAATCGGCGGCGATGACCTGGGCGATGGCGATATGGGCGATGGCTTCGAAACCGGCGGGCTGATGGCCACTCTGGGTCTCGAAGGCGTGCCGCTGCCGCTGGCGATCACGCTGGTCGCCCTGTTCGGCTGGCTGTTCAGCTACTTCAGCGAGCTGCTGCTCGGCGTCCACCTGGGCTCGGGGGCGCTGCACTGGCTGTTCGGTGCCGTGGTGCTCTGCCTGAGCGTCGCGGTGGGCGTCCTGCTGGCCTCGCTTGCGGTCAAGCCGCTGCGGCCGCTGTTCAAGCCCGCTCTGCACCTGCCCACGGAGCAGCGCCTGGCCGGCCTCGTCTGCACGGTGCGCTCGGGCAGCGTCGATCGCACCCGGGGGCGCGCCGATGCCTACATCGAGGGCGACCACCTGATTCTTCAAGTGCGCAGCGACCAGCCGCTCAAGCGCGGCGACCGCGCCATTCTGATCAACTATCTGGCCGAAGAGGACGCCTACCGGGTCATTCCGGAAGAGGAATTCCACGCCGGCTTCAATGATTCACCGACCCGTTGAATAGGAGAGAAACAGGATGAACTTATCGTGGATCATGCCGGTGGTGTTCGCCATCGGGATTGCCGTGGTCGTGATGATCGCGCTGCTGTCGCTGATCAAGGCGTTCTACCGCAAGATCGACCAGGGGCAGGCGCTGATCGTCAACGACCTCTCCGCCACGCCGAAGGTGTACTTCACCGGGGCGATGGTACTGCCGGTAATCCACCGCGCCGAGACGATGCAGATCTCGGTCATCACCCTCGAGCTCAACCGTACCGGCAAGGAGGGCTTGATCTGCGGCGACAACCTGCGCGCGGATATCGGCGTGACCTTCTACCTGCGCGTCAACGCCACCACCGAGGACGTGCTGCGGGTGGCCAAGTCCGTGGGCGCGGGTCGGGCATCGGATCGCAACGCGGTCAACGAGCTGTTCAATGCCAAGTTCAGCGAGGCGCTGAAGACCGTCGGCAAGAAGATGGACTTCATGCAGCTGTTCGACGAGCGCCAGAAGTTTCGCGACGCCATCGTCGAGACCATCGGCCAAGATCTGAACGGCTACGTGCTCGATGACGTGGCGATCGACTACCTGGAGCAGACGCCCAAGAGCTCGCTCGATCAGCACAATATCCTCGACTCCGAAGGCATCAAGCGCATCACCGAGATCACGGCGATGCACAACGTCGAGACCAACCGTCTCGAGCGCGACCAAGAACTCGAGATCCAGCGCAAGAACGTCTCCGCCCGCGAAGCCGCCCTCGAACTCGAGCGTACCCAGGCCGACGCTGAGGCGCGCCAGAAGCGTGAAATTGAGAGCCTGCGCTCCCGCGAGGAGTCCGAGGCGGCTCAGGTCAGCCACCAGGAACGCTCCAAGAGCGAAGCGGCGCGCATCAAGACCGACGAAGAGCTGGCCATCGCCGAGGAGAACAAGCAGCGCCAGGTCGAGATGGCCACCAAGGCCCGCGAGCGCGCGGTGCAGATCGAGGAGGTCCGCATCCGCCAGGCCAAGGAACTCGAGGACGTCAACCGCGAGCGCGCGGTGGAGATCGAGCGCATCGGCATGGAGAAGGCGCTGGAAGAGGAGCGCAAGGAGATCGCCGACATCACCAGCCAGCGTATCGCCGTGGAGCGCAGCGTCGCCGAGGAAGAGGAGAACATCAACGACGTGCGCAACCGCGCCGAGGCGGAGCGCAAGAAGGTCACGCGCCTGACCGCGGCCCAGGCCGATGCCGAGGAGAGCAAGCTCAAGGAGGTTCGCGCGGCGGAAGCGACCTTCGAGCGCTCCAAGCTCGAGGCCGAGGAAACCGTGCTGCGCGCCCAGGCGGAGCTGGATTCCGCCGAGAAGCGCGCCGCCGCCGAAGAGAAGCAGGCGCGTGGTCATCAGGCCCTGGCCGCCGCGGATGGCCTGGCCGAGGCGCAGGTGCTGGAAGCCCGCGCCCACGCCCAGCGCAGCGAAGGGCTCGCCCAGGCGGAGGTCAAGACCGCCACGGCGAAGGCCGACGAGGAGGCCGGCATGGCCGAAGTGCGCGTGCTCGAACAGCGCCTGGAAGCCGAGGCGATGGGCGAGGAGAAACTCGGCAGTGCCAAGGCCCAGGCCCGCGAGGCGATGGCCAAGGCCGAGGCGAACGGCCTGGTCGAGAAGCTGCGCGCCTACGACAACATGTCCGAGGAAGCGCGCAACTTCGAAGAGTTCCGCATGAACCTGGAAGTGCACGAGAAGGAAGTGATGGCCCAGATCGAGGCCCAGCGCATCGGCATGCTGGAGAACGGCAAGGTGATGGCCGCGGCGCTGCAGAACGCCAAGTTCGAACTGATCGGCGGCGATGGCGACATCTTCGAGAAGTTCGCCCAAGGCCTGGGCTACGGCAAGACGGTGCAGGGCGTGCTCGACAAGTCGCCGGCGCTGCAGGCCACCCTGGCCGGGCTCGCCAGCCGCGCCATGATGCCCGAGAAGTCCTCGGAAAACGCGTAAGGCGCGTCCCTTCGGGGACTCGAGACCGCAGGTGGAATGCCACCTGCGGTCTCGTCGACTCCTTGCGGCGCCGTGGGCGCCGTTCTCGCAAGCACCTTTCTTGCAATTCGCTATCTCGCAAGCACCTTTCAGGATGGACACGATGTCGAAGGACACTGGATCGAGCGATAACCATCAGGCCGAAGCGGTCGAGGGCCTGGTCAGGGAGAGCACGGCGTTCGAGACCATCAAGCGCCGGCTGAGCACCCAGGGCGGGGAGCTGGACGCGGCGGTCTCGCGCTTGAACGAATCCCGCGCCGAGACCTTCGGCGCCAGCAGCATGGCGCTGCTGGGCCGCGCTCGGGTACGCACCGAGAACAACGCCATCGCCCGCGACATGGCGCGCATCGGCGACCAGATCCTGTTCGGCTTCAACGTCCAGCTCGGGCTGCGCAAGGCGCTGGCGGCGAGCGACGTCTTCGCGCTCTATCATCTCAAGGACGACGACGAGGGCCTCGAGCTGACCGAGGCGTCGCTCGACGACAGCTTCCTCACCGACGAGCAGTTCCTGCGCGATTTCCGCGAACTGCAGCAGTACTACAGCCACGCCACGCTCGCCCAGATCGTGACCCTCAACGGCAAGCTGCTGGTGGCGTTCCAGATCGGCGAGAAGCTCACCGACCTGCGCGTGTTCCGCTGGGAGCTCGACGGGCGCGGCGAGGTGCGCCGCTACATCGACAACCGCGGCGAGCGCGACCTGGTCTTCCCCGAGCGCTTCGCCTTTCCCTGGCACGTAGCCGGGCGCGACATGCAGGAGCAGGGGCGTGCGCCGCACCTGAACATCCTCGATACGGTGTTCGTCGACAACCTCGGCGGCAACATCACCTTCAAGATCGAGAACAACACCAGAAGCGGCGAAGGCATCTTCGCCGACCCGGTGGCGTCGGACTCCCAGTCGCTGGACGATGCCACCTTCGAGTACGCCGACCTCGGCACGCTGTTGCTGGTGCGCATCCTGCCCTTCAACGAAACCGAGTGGCGCTACTACCTGTTCAACCGCGCCGAGCAGCACGTCAAGCGCATCGACGCCATGGCGGGCTCGGTGGTGGAGCTTCCCGAGAACCACGGGATCATCTTCCCCAACGGCTACTACCTCAACACCGGCGAGCTGACCACCTTCGAGGTGCCCGAGGAGGATCTGCGCTTCAAGCGCATGGTGCGCTCGCCCAACGGCGAGGACGTGCTGTTCGTCTTCTACGCCGAGGCCACCGGCGAGGTGGTGCTCTACCGCTACAACCTGATTCGCAAGCAGGCGGACACGCCGATGGTCGGCCACGGCGCGGCGGTGCTCGAGAACGGCCACCTGGCGCTCTTCCACGCCGAGCAGGAGCCGACGCTGGTCCATCCCATCCAGGTGTGGGCCACGCCCTTCATGTCCGAGCGCTTCCACGCCCAGGACGCGGTGCGCAACGACACCACGCTCGGTCGCATCGGCAACCCGGAACTGGTGCGCGGCATCGCCGAGCTCAACGGCATCGTCCAGCTCGCCGGCGAGCGCGCCACCAGCGAGCGCCACTTCAACGCCATCATCCGGCGGGTGGATCGTACTCTGAACCAGTTCTACTGGATCGGCGAGGCGGAGTTCGCGGCCATCCACGGTGCCCTCGAGCAGCTCAAGCACACCGCCGAGCTGATGCTCGACGAGTACGAGAAGGTCCAGGCGATTCGCGCCCAGACCGCCCAGGCGCTGGAGGCGCTCGACAAGGAGCAGGCGACGCTGCTGCGCGAGCTCAAGCCGAGCAGCTGGAAGACGCCGGACCTGTTCGTCACCTACCTCAAGAAGCTGCGCGATCACCGCGGCCGGCTGATGGCGCTGGGCGAGCGGCGCTATCTGGACACCGCGCGGCTCTCCGAGCTGCAGACGGCGCTGGACAAGGCCGAGGCGTCGCTGACCGAGCAGACCTTCACCTTCCTGGCCACCCCGGAGGCGCTGGAGGGCTACCGCGAGACCCTGGGCGAGATCAAGACACAGGTCGGTGAGGCGGAGAATCGCAAGGCGCTGGCGGCGTGCGTTGCGCGCTACCGCGAGCTGACCGCCGGGCTCGACATGATCCAGGGGCTGATCTCCTCGATGCCCGGCGGCGACGCGGTGGAGCAGACCCGCATCACCGAGAACATCTCGAGCATCTACGCCACCATCAACCAGCAGCGCTCCCAGGCCGAGATCCGCCTGCGCGAGCAGGGCAGCGCCGAGGCCAAGGCCCAGTTCGCCGCCCAGATGCGCCTGTTCGAGCAGAGCCTGGCCAACGGCGTGGGCGCGCTTCGCGAGCCCGATGACTGCGACCAGCTGATGACGCGCATGCTCGACCAGCTCCAGGAGCTCGAAAGCCAGTTCGGCGAGTACGACGAGTTCTTGAGTGCCATTCTCGAGCAGCGCGAAAGCGCCCACGAAAGCATCGAGGCGCGCCGCCAGCAGCTCCAGGAGGAGCGCCAGCGCCGGGTCACCACGTTGACCGACGCCAGCCAGCGAATCCTCGCCAACGTCGCCAAGCGCACCGAGCGCTTCGAGACGCTGGAAGAGCTGCACAGCTTCTTCGCCGCCGACGCCATGGTAGGCAA
>NZ_JAMZBD010000077.1:0-9542 GCF_024158685.1 Halomonas sp. 707D4
AGTTCGACGAGCGAGAGCTTCGCGCCGGCTACACCATGGCGGGCTACGAGATCAACCTGCACCCGGCGACCGTGGTGGTCGCGGCAGGCACCGGCGCGCAGCTGGGTCGCGACTTTCTCGCCCAGGTGGACATTCGCTACGCGTTCGATGACCAGCTCAGCGCGACGCTCGGCGCCGACATCAACAGTGTGGATACGCCGCTGCGCGCGCTCGATGACGGTGTCAGTGCCGATCGCTACCGCGCCGAACTCGCCTTTCGCCGCGACGAGCGCGGCACTGGAGCGATCGGCGTATCGGCGATGGACTTCAGTGATGACAACCTGCGCCGCGCCGCCTACGGCTACTGGCGCGAGACGCTCTATCACCTGGATCGCTGGCAGATCGATGCTGAAGTACAGGCGAGCGCCTCGCTCAACGACGACGTGACGGCGAGCTACTTCAACCCGGAGCGTGACGCGAATCTCGGCGGGTTGCTGTCGGTGAACTACGAGATTCCGCTGGATTACCGCCAGTCGTTCACCCAGACGCTGACGATCGGCTCCGGGCGCCACTGGCAGGAGAATGTCGATGCCGAGAACACCTGGTCGATCGGCTACGGCCACCGCTTCGAGCTCGCGCCACGCTTCGAGCTCGAATACGGCATCACCCGGGAGCGCGCGGTCTACGATGGCATTCCCGAGTACGACAACACCCTAAGCGCAGGTTTCGTATGGAGATTTCAATAATGGACTGGCGACGACTCATCGCAGGCGTGGTGATACTGCTGGCGAGCCTGCCGGCCCTGGCGCAGCGCGCTCCGAACGACTTCGTGGTGATCAGCTACCACGACGTGGTGGATTCCCAGGTCACACCGGATAGAACGCTCTACTCCCAGACCATCACGCGCACGCGGCTGGTGGAGCATTTCAACCTCATCGAAGCCGAGGGCTACCAGCCGGTCAGCTTCCAGCAGATCCTCGATGCCCGAGAAGGCCGCACGCCGCTGCCGGACAAGGCGGTACTCCTGACTTTCGACGACGGCTACCGGAGCTTCTACGACATCGTCTTCCCGCTATTGAAGCTCTACGACTTTCCCGCCGTGCAGGCGGTGGTGGGCAGCTGGCTCGACGTGCCCGAGGGCGGTCGGGTGCCTTACGGGGCCACCACCCTGCCCCGGGAGCAGTTCTTGAGCTGGGCGCAGGTGCGCGAGCTCGACGAATCGCCGCTGGTGGAGATCGCCTCGCACTCCTTTGATCTGCACCACGGGGTGCTGGGCAACCCGCAGGGCAACGAGCAAGGCGCGGCGGTGACCAGCATCTGGAGCCGCCAGGGCGGCTACGAGTCCGAAACCGACTACCTGGCGCGCATTCGCGCCGACATGGCGCGCACCCGCGCGCAGTTCGACGAACATCTGGGTCGCGCGCCGCGGCTGATGGTGTGGCCCTACGGGGCGTACAGCCAGGCCACCCTTGACCTGGCCGCCGAGGTCGGCATGCGCTACACCTTCAGCCTCTTGAGCTCGCCCAACCGCGAAGGCGACTCGCTCGACAGCATTCACCGCTACCTGATCGACCAGGAGACCAGCCTGCAGACGATCAACGAGATCCTCGCCAACCGCGTGTGGGAGAACGAGGCGCTGCGCATCGTCCACGTGGATCTTGACTACGTCTATGACCCGGATCCGGTCCAGCAGGAGCAGAACCTCGACCGGCTGATCCAGCGCATCTACAGCTACGGCGTTTCCACGGTCTACCTGCAGGCCTTCGCCGACCCGGAAGGCGACGGCGTAGCCAACGCCCTCTATTTCCCCAACCGCCACCTGCCGATGCGCGCGGATCTATTCAACCGCGTGGCCTGGCAGCTCAAGAAGCGCGCCGGGGTAAAGGTCTACGCCTGGATGCCGGTACTCTCCTTCGACCTGGGCGAGCATCATGCCTACGTCATCAACGACCGCACCGGCGGCGAGGCGCCGGAGCTCTACCGCCGCCTCTCCCCCTTCGACGCCGACAACCGCCGGCTCATCAATGAGATCTACCAGGATCTCGGACGCATGACCAAGTTCGACGGCGTGCTGTTCCACGACGACGCCTTCCTGACCGATCACGAGGACGCCGGCATTGAGGCGCTCAGGGCCTACGTCAACGCCGGCCTGCCCGGCAGCCTGGATGCGCTGCAGAGCGAGGGCTCGATCGAGCGCTGGACCGACTACAAGGAGCGCTTTCTGGCGGACTTCACCCAGGAGCTTCTCGCCTCGGCCAACTACTATCGCCAGTCGGACAACAAGGCGTTCACCAGTTCGCGCAACCTGTACGCGATCACGATCATGAACCCAGAAAGCCAGCAGTGGTTCTCGCAAAGCGCACCTGGCTTCGCCCGCGCCTACGATTTTGTCGCGGTAATGGCCATGCCCTACATGGAAGGGGCCGACGCCGATCCCGAAGGCTGGCTGAGAACGCTCGCGCGGCGCGCGCTTGCCAGTGTCGGCGCCGATCAACTGGTGTTCGAGCTGCAGACCCAGGACTGGCGCACCCAGACGCCGATACCGAGCGAGGAGATCGCCGGCTGGGTGCGCCTGCTCAAGGAGGAAGGCATTCGCCACATCGGCTACTACCCGGACGACTTCCTGCAGAATCACCCTGAGATCGACGTGATCCGCCCGCACTTTTCCATCGGCCAACGCTTCAGGGCGCTGCCATGAACCTGCTCGACTCCCTGGCCGTCTTCACGCTCGGCTACCCAAGCGTCATGGCCACCATCTGGATCTGCGGCGGCGTCTATTTCTACCTTCACTGGGAGCGCAAGCAGCCGCGCACCACCACCTTTCAATGGCAGGCCGATGCACCGTCGGTTTCGGTGCTGCTGCCCTGCTACAACGAAGGGCTCAACGTCGATGAAACCGTGCAGCACCTGTTCAAGCAGAACTATCCCGACATGGAGGTAGTGGCGATCAACGACGGCAGTCGCGACGACACCCTGGCAAGGCTCACCGCCCTGGCGGCGACCCACCCGCGCCTGACGGTGCTCGACCAGCCCAATCAGGGCAAGGCGAGCGCGATGAACCATGGGCTGAGCCGCGCTCGCGGCGAGATCATCGTGGGCATCGATGGCGACGCGATCCTCGATTACGACGCGGTGGGCTTCATGGTCAGCCACTTTCTGAGCAGCCCCCGGGTGAGCGGCGTGACCGGCAATCCCCGAGTGCGCACCCGCTCGACGGCGATCGGCAAGATCCAGACCGGCGAGTTCTCGGCGATCATCGGACTGATCAAGCGCGCCCAGCGCATCTACGGCATGGTGTTCACCATTTCCGGGGTGATCTGCGCCTTTCGCCGCCAGGCGCTGGAAGAGATCGGCGGCTGGAGCACCGACATGATCACCGAGGACATCGACGTCAGCTGGCGACTGCAGCTGGCCGGCGGCCAGGTGCGCTACGAGCCGCGCGCCATGTGCTGGGTGTTGATGCCGGAAACCCTGCGCGGGCTCTACAAGCAGCGCCTGCGCTGGGCCCAGGGCGGTGGCGAGGTGTTTTTGCGCTACTTCACCCAGACCATGCGCTGGCGAAACCGCCGCTTCTGGATCCTGATGCTCGAATACATCGTCAGCGTGATCTGGTGCTACTCGGTTCTGGTGCTGATGCTGGCTTGGCTCGTCACGACGCTGCTCTCGCCCTGGAGCTTTCCGGTCACCGCCGGGATGCTGTCGTATTTCGGCAGCCTTTTGGTCTTCATCAGCTTCATCCAGTTCTCGGTGAGCTTCTACATCGACAGCCGCTACGACCGCGAGATTCTCAAGTGCGTGTACTGGAGCATCTGGTACCCCTTCGCCTACTGGCTGCTCAACATGACCACCGTGATCGTCGCCTTTCCCAAGGCGATGCGTCGTCAAAAGGGCCGGCTCGCCACCTGGCAGAGCCCCGACCGAGGAGAGATGTTCCATGAGCAACAAGCTGACTCCCGTGATCATCGATAACGCCTGCCGCAAAGGCTGGCAGTACCGCGCCCGCGACAGTGTCATGGCGCTGATCACCCTGGCCCTGTGGCTGATGGTGCTGTCACGGCTGCATGCCTTCTACGCGGTGGAAGACGCCATCCTCGCCCAGCTCCTGAACTCGGCCATGCTCCAGCTGCTGGTGGCGGGGTTCGTCGTCACCTTCCTGACGTTTCACGCCTGGGCGATCTACAATCGCTATCTCTATCTCAGCCTGGAAAGGGATCGCACGCAGACGGTCGTGCCGCTGCTCGAGCAGCAAGAATCCTGGGGTGCACCGCTTCATGGCGTTCGCCTCGACGAACGCGTCGAGAAAGCGAGGCGCTAGCCAGTGCCGCCCCTCGCAATCAACCGCCCATCAGCCGCTTGATAAAACGCACCACCGCATTGGGTCGGGGTCGGGTGTCCCACTTGTAGAGCTTGCCCTGAGGCAGCTCGGCCTCGGCTCCGTAGCCGGTGAGGTCCTTCGAGAGCAGCGGCGCCAGCGCGTAGAGGTGGTCCTCGTTGTCGCGCGACGCTTGCTGCATATGCGACAGTGTCTTCTTGATGACGGCGTAGTTGCCTGGCGGCCGACCTCGCTCTTCGAAGGAGGCGACATCGTCCGGGTCGATATGGTCGTGATAGACCCGCCACTGCTCGCGCCCATCCTTCCAGCACGCGAACTGGGAAAGCCAAGCCTGCTCCTCGAGCTCGCCGAACATCATCTCGCGCCCGGCGGAGAGAAAACGCCGCTCCTCGGGCAAAAAGAACAGCGATGCACGCCCACCGCCATACTCGAAGACGAACAGCCGCTCGTCGGGGGTGACCACTGCCACCAGGTCCGGGTCGTCGGTTTTTTGCGTCTCTTGCGCGACCAGGTCCTTCTTTATCTGATCGAGGTGCGCGGCGTCGCAGACGAGCCACGAGAAATCCATGTGTTGATGTTTCATTGCGCTCACGCTTGCCAAGGGTTGAAGGGGTAAAACTACCGCCAATCTCCCGCTTTTTCGACCGTGGCTTTTGCTGGTCTTTCGCCGCCTGTCCGATTAGCCTGCTAACTCGACAGCCAAGGATCGATCATGGAAAGAAAAAGCTCCCGGCCTCGCCTGGCAGGCGTTCTGGCGCTCGCGGGTCTGATCGCGCAGATCATCGGTTTCACTTCCTGGGCCGAGACGACCCAAGCAGTGAGCTACCTGTTCTGGGCAGCGGTGGCGCTGCTGTGGAAAGACATACCCAAGCGCTCGCGAACTCAGGCGGCGGTGCTGATCGTACTCTCCTGCGCGATGCTGGCGCTGGCGCGGCTTGGCTATGGCGCAGGCATCCAGTGGCCCCGAGTGCTGGAGGGCAACGTCTTCGTGGTGGCGATGCTGGTCGGGGTGAGCTTCATATCGCTGATCGGCCCCCAGGAAAACACCCGGGCCTCGGGCAAGCGGCTGACCGGCAGCGGCGGCATTCTGCGTACCTGGCTGGGCGTGCACTTTCTCGGCACCATCCTGAACCTTTCCACCATCTTCATGGTGGGGGATCGTATCGCGCGCCGGCGTCCGTTGAGCATGCCCCAGTATCTGGCGCTTAATCGGGGGCTTTCAAGCGCCGCGCTCTGGTCACCGTTCTTCGCCTCGATGGGGCTGGTGATCGCCCTCGCCCCGGAGGTGAAGTACGGCCATATCGCGCTGCTGGGGTTTCCGCTCGCCCTGCTGTCGGGGCTTTTCACCACCGTGGAGCTCGACCGGCGCTTCGATCTCGCCGAGATCGACGGCTTCTCGCTCTCGCCCCGAAGCCTTCTGATGCCGCTGTGCATGGCGGCGGGCGTCATGCTCTTTCACTTCTGGCTGACGCCGGCGCTCTCCATCGTCAGCATCATCACGTTCTTGATTCCCGCCGTGGCGGTATTCGCCAACCTGCGTCACGGCGCCCTTCAGACCGTCAAGCGCGTACGCCTGCACACGTTCAATCGCCTGCCCGCCATGCGCGGCGAGCTTTCGCTGTTTCTGGCGGCGGGGCTTCTGACCACCGGGCTCTCCACGCTGGTCAACGCCGCCGCCGGCGAGAACTGGACGCTGTTCGCGCATTTCGGCACGCCTCAGGCCATGGGGAGTTTTGTCGCGATCACGCTGAGCGCGCTGGCGGGGCTTCACCCGATCATCGGTATCTCGATACTGGCCTCGGTGCTCGAGCTTGCCGCCAGCGAGCAGACGCTGTTCGCCTTCGTGGCGCTCAGCGCCTGGTCGGTGGGGACCAGCGTCGGGCCGCTTTCGGGCATCAACCTTTCGCTGCAGGGGCGCTATGGCGTGGGTAGTTATGCGATGATGCGCAACAACTTGGTCTATGCGGGGGTGATGAGCCTGCTCTCGCTGGGCGCGATCGCAGGCTTGGGCTTGGTCGGCGCCTGAGAAGAATCAGGTCTCGACGATCTTGTTCGGGAAGCGGTAGAAGTAGCGGTGGCCACACTGGTGGCAGGGCTCGAGGCGCGCAACGTTTTCGAGCATCACCTGGGCATCGCAATGAACGCAGGCCATGAGCCCGGGAGCGGCCACCTCACCTTCGCAGTAGTCGGCCCGGGCGGCTTCCAGGTCGTCCTCGAAGCGCTCGCGCTCGACCACGCTACGATCGGCGATCGACAAGAGCGACTCCGCCACCCGCCGCGACAGCGTGTCGATGTCGACGCCCAGCCACTGGGCGACCTGCTTGCCGGTATCCGCCATGTAGTGGCGCATGTCCTTGAGATCGCGCTCGACCCAGGCGCGCAAGAGCGCCAGTTCGTCCTTGGTGTACTCCTCGAACTCGGCCTCGAAGGCCACGGCGTCGTCCAGATCCTTCTGCAGGTTGGTCCAGGTGAGCTCGTGGGCGCCATCCTTCATGCGCTCCAGTAGGCGTTCGTAGCCTTCGCGCAGCCGGTGATCGTTGTGTCGTTCCATGGTCGCTCTCCTTTTTCAATACCGCCTTCGATGTTGCGCTTGACGTGCGTGGCCACCATAGGCGGCTAACCGTTCAAGGTTTTATCAGCATAGGATACAATCGAGCCTACTTGTCTGACAGATGTCATTCTCATTCATACCGCGCCCGCAGGGGCGACTTACGCCAAGGCATTGAAAAAACCGATGGATGCACACTACAGCCCTCGTGAGATCGAACGTGACGCCCAGCAGTACTGGGACAAGAACCAGTGCTTCAAGGCGGTAGAGGACGCCAACCGCGAAAAGTTCTACTGCCTGTCGATGTTCCCCTACCCCAGCGGCAAGCTTCACATGGGCCACGTGCGCAACTACACCATCGGTGACGTGGTCTCGCGCTTTCACCGCATGCAGGGCAAGAACGTCCTTCAACCGATGGGCTGGGACGCCTTCGGCATGCCGGCGGAGAACGCCGCCATCCAGAATCAGGTGCCACCGGGCGAGTGGACCTACCAGAACATCGACTACATGCGCAACCAGTTGAAGGCGCTGGGCTTCGCCTACGACTGGAGCCGCGAGTTCGCTACCTGCGACGTCAGCTACTACCGCTGGGAGCAGTGGTTCTTCACCAAGCTGGTCGACAAGGGCCTGGTCTACAAGAAGATGTCCACGGTCAACTGGGACCCGGTGGACCAGACGGTACTGGCCAACGAGCAGGTGATCGACGGCCGCGGCTGGCGCTCCGGGGCACTCGTCGAGCGCAAGGAAATCCCGCTGTGGTTCTTGAAGATCACCGACTACGCCGAGGAGCTACTGGCGGATCTGGACAAGGTCGAGTGGCCCGAGCAGGTCAAGACCATGCAGCGCAACTGGATCGGCAAGTCGAAAGGCGTCGAGCTCGCCTTCGACATCGAAAGCCGCAACGGCGAGGTTTGCGAGCCGCTGTCCGTCTACACCACTCGCCCGGACACGCTGATGGGCGTGACCTACGTGGCCGTGGCCGCCGGGCATCCGCTGGCGAAAGCCGCCGCCGAGCACGACCCGGCGCTTGCCGCCTTCTGTGACGAGTGCGCCAAGGGCGGCACCTCGGAAGCCGAGATGGCGACCAAGGAGAAGCTCGGCATGGCCACCGGCCACAGCGCGATCCACCCGATCACCGGCGAGCGCGTGCCGGTGTTCGTGGCCAACTTCGTGCTCATGGAGTTCGGCACGGGTGCTGTCATGGCGGTGCCCGCCCACGACCAGCGCGACTGGGAGTTCGCCACCAAGTACGGTGTGGCGATCAAGCCGGTCATCGCCGGTGAAGACGGTAGCGCACCGGATCTGTCGGCTGCCGCCTACACCGAGCACGGCACGCTGATCAACTCCGGCGAGTTCGACGGCCTCGGGTTCGAGGCGGCGTTCGAGGCCATCGCGGCGAAGCTTGCCGAGATGGGCCGCGGCGAGGTGAAGACCAACTACCGCATCCGCGACTGGGGCGTGGCCCGCCAGCGCTACTGGGGCGCGCCGATTCCGGTCAAGTACGGCCCCGAAGGCCAGACCGTGCCGCTGACCGACGAGGAGCTTCCGGTGCACCTGCCCATGGAAGTCACCGTCGACGCCTCCGGCTCGCCGCTCAAGAAGATGCCGGCGTTTTCCGATATGGGCGACGGCTGGACGCGGGAAACCGACACCTTCGATACCTTCATGGAGTCCTCCTGGTACTTCGCCCGCTTCGCCTGCGCCGACAATCACGATGCCATGCTCGACGCGCGCGCCAACTACTGGCTGCCGGTGGATCTCTACATCGGCGGGATCGAGCACGCCATTTTGCACCTGCTCTACGCGCGCTTCTTCCACAAGCTGATGCGCGATTTCGGCCTGGTCGAGTGCGACGAGCCCTTCCAGCAGCTGCTCACCCAGGGCATGGTGATCGCCGAGACCTACTACCGCACGCAGGATAACGGCGGCAAGCAGTGGTTCAACCCGGCGGACGTGGACGTCACCCGCGACGACAAGGGCCGCCCGGTCAGCGCGGTATTGATGAGCGACGGCGAGCCGGTCGAGATGGGCGGCATCGAGAAGATGTCGAAATCCAAGAACAACGGGGTCGATCCGCAGTCGATGATCGATCGCTTCGGCGCCGATACCGTGCGCCTGTTCATGATGTTCGCCGCCCCGCCGGAGCAGTCGCTCGAGTGGTCCGACTCCGGCGTCGAAGGCGCGCATCGCTTCTTGAAGCGCATCTGGCGTCAGGTTCAGGAGCATCTCGAGGCCGGCACGCCCGGCTCGCTCGATACCGCCGCACTCGACGACGATCAGAAGGCGCTGCGGCGCAAGACCCACGAGACGATCAAGAAGGCGAGCGACGATATCGGCCGGCGCACCACCTTCAACACCGCCATCGCCGCGGTGATGGAGCTTTCGAACGCCGTGGCCAAGTTCGACGATACCTCCGCCCAGGGTCTTGCCGTGAGCCGCGAAGCGCTCGAGGCCTGCGTGCTGATCCTTGCGCCGATCACCCCGCACATCGCCCATGCGCTGTGGCAACAGCTTGGCCACAGCGAACCCGCCATCGAGGCGACCTGGCCTGCGGTGGACGAGACGGCGCTGACCCGCGAAAGCCTCGAGCTCGTGGTGCAGGTCAACGGCAAGCTGCGCGCCCGCCTCGAGGTACCGGCCCAGGCAGACAAGGCCTCCATCGAGCAGCTGGCGATGGAGAAC
>NZ_JAMZBD010000078.1:0-9446 GCF_024158685.1 Halomonas sp. 707D4
CGCCGCGATGCTCTGCCAGAACGCCCGGTTTGGGCTCTACCTGGATCAGCGCCGGCGCCAGAAAGGCGGGCTCAACGAAGAGCATTTGCCGGACGGGACGCATTCGCCAGAGGACTGCGCGGACTGGGTGCGCCAGGCATGCGGCGTTACCTCCCGCGCGCAGATCGACCACAGCGACAACGCTCGGGCGATGCTCGATAAGATCGTGGCGGACTACAGCAACTGGGAGCGCGCGCAGCGCCAGCGGGGTGGGGCATGACCACAACACGCAAGCCGCGCCGCGTACTGGGCCCGGCTGGCGCCGGCACCGCGCCCCGCAAGCGCCCCGTCGATTGGGAAGGGCAGGAGCAGGCCGTGCTGATCCGCTGGTTACTCGGCGAGCGCCAGCGCGGAACGCCGGTAGGCGATCTTTATGATGTGACGTTCCACGTGCCAAACGGTGGCCAGCGCTCGAAGTCCACCGGCGCGGCGATGAAGCGCCAAGGCGTCAAGCCGGGCGTGAGCGATCTGGTGGTAATGGCCGCCCGGGGAGGCTGGCATGGCCTGTATCTGGAGTTCAAGGCCTCGCCACCGCATACCGCTGCACTGGCAGAGAGCCAGCATGACTGGCTGGCGCGTGCAGAGGAGAACGGCTATTGCGCGGTGCTGGCGGTGGGGCTGGAGCAGGCCAAGCGCGTGCTGGATGATTACGCGTGCATGGGAGCGTCCTATAGCCACTACACCAAAGCGCCATTGATGGGCACCGAATGGAGAAAGCCGCGATGACCCTACGCGGCGATCGCCTCCACTTCCAGCCGGCGGCCCAGGGCACCCAACGCCGCCTCGAGCTGCGCCAGTTTGGATTTGTGGTTCACGTCCAACAAGCGGTCGATCTGCACGGGGGCAACGCCCAGGGCGCGGGCCAGATCTGCCTTGCGCCAGCCTGCGTCGATCAGCGCGTCGGACAGCAGCACCTTGATAGCGGTCGAAAGGGGGACGGCCACCAGGTGCTCGCCTTCTTGGGCCTCACTGGGCGCGGGTACGCGACGGCGCTCGTCGATGTAGATCCCGAGGGTGGTTTCAAGCAGCTCGACTGCGTTGACCAGGGTCGAGTCCTGGTCCTCATCCGCGGCGACGAACTCGGGCAGGTCTCGGCACGTTGCCATGTAGCCAACGGTATCGGGTTCGATCTTGATGGGGTATCGCATGGATGCCTCCTGGTTCTCGTCTATGTGTTCGAGCTCATGACGTGCTGTCGTTCGCAAGATGGGGCCTCACTTGAGGCCCAGTTGCTTGATGATGGTTCTCTTGACCCCTTCGCCTATCTCCTTGGCGCCGTGGTAGGGGACTGGAACCGTCTTGCCGTTGTAGGTCGCTTTCATGCTGTGCCGTCCTTTGCCGGTTGTGACCTCAACGCCCCTCTTTTTCAACCATCTCACGAACTCGTTGTATGTCATGAACCCTCCGTTGCTGTGATGTGTTCATTATGCAACACTTCTGTTATTAAAGCAACATATCTGTTTATTATTTTTAAGGGCTTCGAATGATCGATATGTCTTTTGACCAATGGATAAAGGTTACGAACCCCTGGGTCGTCATTGGAGCCGCTGTATCAAGCGATCGCGCCCGAGACGCGGCAGTGGTCCGTATCATTGACACGATGCTCGAGCTACAGCTGGATTGCCGTCATGAGAATCCCGGTTATCAGCCGTTCAGCGTCGCGGCGCTGGCCGGTGAGCTGCCCGGCGGCGGTGGTCGGAGTGACCAGGCTATGTTGGCAGCGATGCGTTATCACCCGGAGAGCCAGTGGCATCGGGCCTGCGGGCTGCTGCTCGATCAACTGCCGCGGCGCCAGGCAGCGGCGATGCTAATGCAGGCGGCCCGGGTGCGGCCGGAGAAGGCTGGCGCTAGTCAATGGATGGTGACCGCTCGGCAGATGGTCGAACGGCAAGGAGATCTGCTCCGAGCCCTGGGGCTCAATGAGCGGGTGCGGCACTTTGAGAGTGTCAACGCACTGCAGCACGCGGCACGGCGGGCGCGCAATCAGCTAAGTGAGTGGCTAGCTCAGGGTGAGGTTTCTGCCTGCTTGGCCTGATCGGCAAGTCGGGTGGCGTGGCGCCAGGGAGGGCGCCATAAAAAATCGTTCGGAGTGCTTGACGCTCTCTCAAGATGTACCTATATTTAGGTACAATAGGTAAGGCCAACCGGGCCGACCGATATGCCTTCGGAGGCGATCATGAGCACCAACAATCCCGTCCCTGAGAATGCCGACGACCTTCGCACCAAGCGTTCGCTTGAATGGTGGGTGAGCAAGTGCACGCCCGAGCAGTATGAAACGCAACTGCGCTGTGAAATAAACCACCTCGATAGCCTCCGGCTTACTAAGCGCCATAAAGGACGTATCGCTGCGCAAGAGCGTCGCATCGAGATCATGATGAACGCGGCAGGCAAGGCCGACGGCATCATCTAACCGTTACAGCAGCATGGCCATGGGGCCGGCTGACATCCACGCCAAGGGGGCGATCATGTTCAAGTCTATCTCTACCTCATCCGTTACCGCTGTCGACTACCTGACTACTGTTGAAATGGTGATCGAGGGCGAGCTTCGAATTTACCAGGCAGCCTGGAGCCGTTTTGCAGTGCGGCCAATCAGTGTTACCCAAAACGGCGCTGTCCTGGGCAGTATCCCGGCACCCAGTAACCCCTTCGACAGGGTGGTGGAGGACGCTGTGCTCGAGCTCCTAGCGATCGAGGTTAACGGTATGCCAGCGAGCTTGGTTGCCTTGGTCATCGAGCATGCCGATATGTTGCATGGTGGACGAGGACGCTCACCGCTCACTCGCCAACTGATGGTCAGCATTGGCGCCGAGGCACGCGACATCAACATGGAGCTCGATGCGACCACCATGGCGCTTTGTGGAGATCGACGCTATTTCAGCTACGCACTGGAACGCTCGTCGGTGGTGGAGCACGCTGTCTCTGCATCAACGGGTGGAGCGATGATGCGGGTAGTGGTGGCGTCCGATAGCTACAACGAACGGCGACATGGTGTGCCTTGGATCGCACGCGTCACTGCCTGGCGCGTGGGCAAGCGTCCGGAGCAGGAGTTTGGTGGCTATGTGGGAAGTGCGGCTGGCGGTGAGGCCGAGGTCCAGGCCCGTCCGGGTGATATTGTGCGCTGGGGCCAGAAGGACTATCGAAACCCTCGGCGGAGCACAGCGCATTATGGCATCGTCATGGATGACGGTAGCGTTGAGCTTCTGAGCGTTACCGAGGCGCGCGCCGCTTTCGACGGGCGGTCCTGATCATGCTTTCCAACCTGTTGCGCCGCTGGAAGATGCGGCGCCCCACCGTATCGGATTTCGCGCCCACGTACCGCGAGCACCTAGATACGCTGCCCATCAAACGTAAAACCTGGGCAAACCGCAACCGCTATGTGCTGTTCATCGTTGAGCACATGGGCGAGCTGGCGCTTGTCGATGTCCGCCCGTCTCATGTTGCGCGCATGGTGGCGGCCATTCAGGCCAGCGGGCGGCGCGTGGCGGCACGCCGGGCTCTGTTCGAGGCAAATGCGTTTTTCTATCGAGCTGTGCTTGAAGGGCATATCCAGACAAATCCGGCTGACCCGGTCAAAGCGCCCGCGGCGCCGCCGGTTCGCTCCAGGCTTACGCTGGACGAATGGAAGTGTATCCATGAGTGGGCGCTTGGGCGCGGTGATCGCAATCTATGGTTTGCGTCTGCACTGAAGCTGGCGCTGGTGACCGCGCAACGGCGCAGTGACCTGGTGCGCATGCGGACGGATCACATCGTGAGTGGCGCGCTTCGAATTGAGCAGTTCAAGACAGGGGAGCGAATAGCGCTGCCGTTGACGCTCAGGCTCGAGGCGCTCGATACAACGCTGGGGGATGTGGTGCAGGAGTGCATGGACTACCGGCGAGCAGGCGTTCACCTGCTGCGCAAAACCGGCGATGCTCCGTTCGATGCGAGCGCGCTATCGGCTCGATTTGCCGAAGGCAGGGGTATAGCGCTACCGGGTGCCGATTGGTCGCCACGCACCCCGCCCACGTTCCACGAGATTCGATCGCTATCAGAGCGTCTGTATCGCGCCCAGGGGATCGACACGATGACGTTACTCGGTCACAGGCGGCAATCGATGACAGACCAGTACAACGATGCGCGCGGTCTGGACTCGGGAAAATGGCGATCCCTTGAGCTATGATGGCGGCTGTCGAAAACGGGAGGCGACATGGAAAACGTGGAGTACGGGCCGGAGTTGCTGGCGCGCGCGGGGGAGGCCCTTTACGGAGAACGCTGGCAAACCGCTCTGGCCAACGAGCTGGGGTTGAGCGATGCCCGCCGGGTTCGTCAGTGGATGAGCCGGGACCGCGGAATACCCGTGGGCATCTGGTCGGATGTCGAGCGCCTCTTGAGGGAGCGGGGAGAGGCTGCCATCGAACTCGCCGATGCATTGAAATCGTCGGGGGTGTAGTTGATTTCTATCATTCGATGTAGCACCGTTGGTAATTCGGGTGCCGAGTAGGCAGCTCAGAAAATGGGAACCTCGAAGTGTTTCACGCGTAGCGTTTTAGCTGCCGACTAGCGCAGCTCAGAAAATCACGCGGGTCGGCTGTTCGACCGGGCCGGTGTTCGCTGCCGAGCAGGGCAGTTTATCAAGGTTCAGTAATCCCGGCTCATTGGCCCACGCGTTGGCTGCTGAAGAAGCAGAAGCCCCGCCATCCAACACGATGGTGGGGCTTTTTATTTGTGTGTGAAAAATCGATTGCCAAAGTGGCGCTTTTGATGCACTCTTCTTTCTAGGCTGCGCCAGCTACGCGCGAAAGCCACCCAACTCTATGAAGCCCTGCCGTTCCCCGGCGGGGCTTCTGCGTTTCTGGCGTTCCTTGCGTGCCACTTGGCGCGCCTTGCCCTGTCGTGTCGGGGCCCTTCTATTCCATGGTGTCCTATGCCCGTTATCACTCCCGCCCGCGCCGGTGGCGTCAACGTGTGCGCGTTTCTCGACATGATCGCGTTCGCCGAGCTGCACACGTCGATGCTGATCGACCCGCGCACGGATAACGGTTACCGGGTCATTGTCGGCTCGCTGCCGAGCCGGCTGATTCTGATGGACAGCTACGACGATCACCCGCGCCAGCTCGTGAAGATTCGCAAGGGGCTGAGCTCGACGGCGGCGGGGCGCTACCAGATCCTGTCTCGCTACTGGGATCACTACTCCGAAACGCTGGCGCTGCCGGATTTCGGGCCGCTGAGTCAGGACCGGTACGCGATCCAGCAGCTGCGTGAGCAACGGGCGCTGCCATTGATTCAAGAAGGGCGCATCACCGAGGCGATCGCGCGTTGCGCGAATATCTGGGCGTCGATGCCTGGCGCCGGGTATGGGCAGCACGAACACACTGTCGAGCGTCTGCTGAAAGAGTATCAGCGCGCTCGGGGCGTGCTGTGCGATGCCGACAAGACCTGGTACGAGCGGGCACTACTCAAGCGCCGCGCTGCGTAAACACTCTCCGGCCGCCGAGGTGGCCACGCAATGCACAGACCTGACGAGCCGAACGCGATGCCGAACAAAGACCCGAACAACTGGCACGCGCTGATGGATCTCATCCTGAGCGTTTGGCCGCAGATATACGCCGCAGGGCTCGCGATGCTGATCGCCCTGGTGCGCGCCATCCACGCAGGAGGGCGACCCATGAAAAGCTTCTTAGAGGCCGTGCTGTGCGGCTTCCTCACGCTGTCGTTGATGCCGTTGATCGAGTATTTCGGGTTCTCACAGAACATGGCCGTTGCCGCCGGGGCGGCGATCGCCTTCCTGGGGGTCGAGTGGGTGCGCGAGCGCCTGGACGCGCTGTACGAGAAGATCATCGGGCGGTGGTTCAAATGATCGGGCGGCTTCTGAATGGCGCGATGCCATGGCTATTGGCCGGACTGATCGGTCTGCTGGTATTCCAGTTCCAGTATGCACAGCGGTTAGATGCCGAGCGGCAGCTGGCCGAGGCCAGGGAGGAGCATGAACGCAACCGAGCCGACATTCTGCTGGCGAACCAGCGCGACCTGCGCCGGCAGAACGAAACCCTGAACCGTTCGCTAGCAGAACGGGACAGGCTACTGGGCGAGATCGCCGATGACATGAGCGCCAGCCGCACCGCGCTCGAGCAACTGGGAGAGACCGATGCGGATTCACGCACGTGGATGGATAGCCCTTTGCCTGATGGTATTGCTGACTGGGTGCGCCAACTCCAGACCGGCGCCGCTCGCGACAGTGAACCAGTGTCCGATCGTGCCCGACCACCTTACCAGCGAGCTACCGGCGCCCCAGGTGATCCTTAACGGTAATAAGGGACTGCTCGAGCTGCTGGCACGGTATGAGGCACTGCGCCGGCGGATGAATGCTGACCGGATGGTGGTCGTCGAGATTCTCACAAACGATGCGAGTGATGAGTGATGCCGAGCTCTCCACCAAGACCATGTCGTGCCGTCATGTGCAGCGGCAAAACGATCAACGCTCAGGGTTACTGCGATAGACACGCCGATCAGGCCGGTGCATGGAAGAAGTCATCGAGCCGAAAGCAGGATCGCGGTGGCAGGCCGTGGCGCCGTAAGCGCCAGCGCATACTCCAGCGTGACAAAGGACTCTGTCAGCCCTGCCTTGAGCGGGGCTTTTTTACGCCTGCCGTTGAGGTCGACCACTTCGTCAATATCGCCTCAGGCGGCACGGACAGCGATGACAACCTGCAGGCGATATGCGGACCGTGCCACAAGGCGAAGACGCAGGGCGAGGCCCGGCGGGGCCGTGGCGACGACGCCTGATGGGGAGGGGGGGCCAATCTCTACAGGCTTTCGCCCGCGGACACCGTACCCTCAATTCAATTTTTACACCCGCGAAATTGAAAAATCAGGTCGGCGCGAGGAATTAACAAATGACAAGAGGTCGTAAGCCCAAGCCGAGCCACCTGAAAGCGGTGCAAGGCAACGCTGGCAAGCGTGCGGTGAACCATGACGAGCCCCAGTGCGAAGAACTCGACGACGTGCCCCTGCCGCCCGAGTGGCTGTCGCCGATCGGCATTGAAATGTGGGAGCGCGTCGCCCCCTGGTTGATTGGCAGCAAGATCCTCACCGGCTCGGATCTGCATAACCTCGAGGCGTTCTGCGCCGCCTACTCGCGCTGGCGTCTCGCCGAGCAGGACATCGCCAAGAACGGCATCGTGGTGCCGGGTCTGAACTCGGACGTGAAAAACCCGGCGTGCACCGAGGCAAACGCCGCGCTCAAGCAAATGGCGCTGTACGGCAGCGCGCTGGGGCTTGATCCCTCCAGCCGTTCGCGGCTGGCGGTACCGGGCGCCAAGGATGCCAGTAACCCCTTCAAAGACCTTCTAGGTAAAAAGCGATGAAGCACTATGGCCACGTATCCCCACGTCAACGCAGCGAACAAGTACGCTCGGGAGGTCGTGGCCAAGAGGATTCCCGCGTGCAAGGAGGTCCGGCAGGCTTGCCAGCGCCATCTGGACGATCTCAAGGCGTCGAAATCCCGGTCGTATCCATACCGGTTCGATAAGGACAAGGCCGAGCGCGTCTGCGCGTTCATCCACCTGCTGCCGCACACGAAAGGCAAGTGGGCACGCGAGCGTCGACTGATCACCCTTGAGCCCTGGCAGCTCTTCATCGTCGCCAGCATTTTCGGCTGGCTGAAAAAGAAATCCGGGCTTCGCCGCTTCACCGAGGCCTATATCGAGGTCGAGCGGAAGAACGGCAAGTCGGTGCTGGCGGCGGCGATCGCCAACATCATGCTATGTGCGGACGGTGAGTATGGTGCCGAGGTCTACTGTGGCGCTACGACCGAGAAGCAAGCCTGGGAGGTGTTCCGTCCGGCCCGCTTGATGCTGCTGAAGTCGCCGGCGTTGGTCAGCGCCGCCGGCATCGAGATCATGGCGAAGAACATCTCGATCCCCGAGGACGGCAGCCGCCTCGAGCCGTTGATTGGCAACCCGGGCGATGGTAGTTCGCCGTCCTGCGCAGTGGTCGACGAGTTCCACGAGCACCAGACGCCAGACCTGTACGAAACCATGCTGACCGGCATGGGCGCCCGTGATCAGGCTCTGATGTTCATCATCACCACGGCGGGCTTCAATCTCGCCGGGCCTTGTTACGACAAGCGTCGGCAGGCGCAGCAGATGCTCGACGAGGCGCTGCCCAACGACGAGCTCTTCGCCATCATCTACACGATCGACGATGGCGACGACTGGAAAGACCCGGCGGTGCTGCGCAAGGCCAACCCGAACTACGGCGTCTCGGTGAGCGAGGAATTTCTGCTCAAGGCGCAGCGAGATGCCATCCGCTACCCTAGTCGCCAGAACTCGTTCCTGACGAAGCACCTGAACGTCTGGGTGAGTGCTCGCACGGCCTGGCTCAACATGGCCAGTTGGAACGCGATGGGCGATTCCGGGCTCAAGCTCGAGGATTTCGAGGGACAGCCGTGCTGGCTGGGTGTCGACCTTGCCAGCAAGACCGACATCGCCAGCATCGCGCTGTTGTTTCGCGACGAGGTGCCGGACAAGAAAGGCCGGTTGAAAACGCGCTGGACGGTGTTCGTTCGCAACTACCTGCCGGAAGGCGCGGTCGAGCGGGCGAGCACGAACAAGGCGGCGTACGAGGCTTGGCAGAACAGCGGCGATCTGGTGATCACCGATGGCGAAGAGCTCGACTTCGACCTGGTTCGTGAAGAGATCAAGGATCTGGCCGGCCAGTTCGAGATCACCGAAATCGCCTATGACCCCTGGCGCGCCACGCAGCTCGCCCACCAGTTGATGGCTGACGGCGCGAGCATCGTCGAGTACCGCAACACGGTTCAGAACATGAGCCCCGCGATGCGTGAGCTCGAGGCGGCGATCACCGGCGGACGCTTCCGGCATGCCAAGTGCCCAGTGCTCACTTGGATGGCCAGCAACGTGGTGGCCAAGGCTGATGCCAAGGACAACATCTTCCCGCGCAAGGAAAAGCCGGAGAACAAGATCGACGGCGTCCTCGCCATTCTGATGGCACTGGGGCGCGCAATACTCACCGAAAATGACGACCCGGAAGAATCCATCTACGACACCTCGGACGTGACATGCTGATCAACCTCATCACCTTTACCGTAGGCCTGCTGGGTGTCGGGCTGGTGGCCTTCGGCGCGTGGCTGATGCTGCCCGCCGCCGGCTATATGGTCGCCGGCGCCTTCTGCCTGCTTTGGTCATGGCTCGCCTCCCAGGCGGTTGCCCGGAACGCACCGCCTCCACCCATGGCCGAAGACGAAGGAGATCGCTGATGTTCATGCCGAGCTTCTTCACGTCGTCCGGCACGGCGCCTGGCAGCAAGCGCAGCGGGCAGGACTGGACCGGCAACTGGGTCAGCGCCCGGCGAGGGCGTCAGAGTGCCGCCGGCACCATGGTGACCACCGAGAACGCCTTGGGCGTCAG
>NZ_JAMZBD010000079.1:0-9370 GCF_024158685.1 Halomonas sp. 707D4
GTACTCCAGCGCCTCGGCGACCCGCCATACCCGCGCCAGATCCTTCGAGTAGAAATAGGAGGCGAGCCCGTACTGGGTGTCGTTGGCCATCTCGATGGCGCTCTGCTCGTCGTCGAAGGGGAACACAGCCGCCAGCGGCCCGAAGGTCTCCTCCTTGGCGACCTTCATCCGGTCGTTGGCGAAGCTGATCAGCGTCGGCGTGAAGAAGTTGCCGCCCAGCGGATGCGGATGCCCGCCCAGCAGCAGCTCGGCGCCGTGGTCGATGGCATCCTGGACGTGCTCGGTGACCTTCTTGACACCGTTCTCGTCGATCAGCGGGCCGACGTTGACCCCGGCATCCGTGCCATCGCCCACGGTGAGTTCGCTGTTCATCGCCGCCGCGAGCTTTTCGCAGAAGGCGTTGATGACACTCGACTGGACCAGGAAACGGTTGGTGCAGATGCAGGTCTGGCCGGCGTTGCGGAACTTGGCCGCCATGGCACCTTCGACGGCCGCATCGAGATCCGCATCCTCGAAGACGATGAACGGGGCGTTGCCGCCGAGCTCAAGGGAGATCTTCTGAACGTGCTGGGCGGCATTGGCCATCAGCTCGCGCCCCACCTCGGTGGAGCCCGTGAAGGTGATCTTGCGAACCTTGGGAGAGTCGGTCAACGCCTTGGCGATCTCGGCGGCACTGCCCGGCACCACGTTGAAGACGCCGCGCGGAATGCCCGCCCGCTCGGCCAGAAGCGCCAGCGCCGTCGCGGAGAACGGTGTCTGGCTGGCCGGCTTGATGACGATGGTGCAGCCGGCGGCCAGCGCCGCTCCCGCCTTGCGGGTGATCATCGCGGCGGGGAAGTTCCAGGGCGTGATCGCCCCGACCACGCCTACCGGCTGTTTGGTGACCAAGATGCGCTGGCTCGCCTTGGCAGCAGGGATCGTCTCGCCGTAGATACGCCGCGCCTCTTCTGCGAACCAGCGGATGAAGCTTGCCGCGTAAGCGATCTCGCCTTCGGCCTCCTTGACCGGCTTGCCCTGCTCGTGAGTCATCAGTACGGCCAGGTCGTGCTGGTGCTCCATCATCAGGTCATACCACTTGAACAGCAGATCCGAGCGCTCCTGGGCGGTCATCGCGCGCCAGGCGGGCAGCGCCCGGTCGGCGGCATCGATCGCGCGCTCGGTCTCGGCGCGCCCCAGGCGCGGCATGTCGCCCATGGGCTCACCGGTGGCCGGGTTGATTACCTTGATCTGCTCGCCGCTGTCGGCGGCCACCCAGCTGCCGTCGATATAGGCGAAGGGGCAGTACAGCTGTGTCTCGTTGAGCGCTTCCATGACAGTCTCCCAACCGAAAGGTCATCTCGTGGTTCCGTGATCCCTTCATGCTAAGACGAAAAAGCGCGTTTGACCAAATGTTTGCCCGGGCGCCGCCGAGGCGCCTAGTTGATGAGCGTGAGAAACTCCTGGCGCGTCGCCTGATTGCTGCGAAACAGTCCGAGCATCACCGAGGAGGTCATGCTGGAGTTCTGCTTCTCGACGCCACGCATCATCATGCACAGATGACGCGCCTCGATCACCACCGCCACGCCCTTGGCCTGGGTGACCTGCTGGACCGCCTCGGCGATCTCGCGCGTCAGGTTCTCCTGGATCTGCATGCGCCGGGCGTACATGTCCACGATGCGCGCGAACTTGGAAAGCCCCAGTACCTTGCCCGTCGGAAGGTAGGCAATGTGGCACTTGCCGATGAAGGGCAGGAGATGATGCTCGCACATCGAGTAGAGCTCGATGTCCTTGACCAGTACCATTTCGTCGGTCTGGGAATCGAACACCGCGCCGTTGATGATCTCCTCGAGCGACGTTGCATAGCCCGCATTGAGAAACTGCATGGCCTTGGCGGCCCGCGTCGGCGTATCGCGCAGCCCTTCACGATCCGGGTCCTCCCCGAGCGCGGTGATGATGGCACGATAGTGCTGGGCGATGTCGTCGGTCATGATGAGCCTCGTTCAACCTGTAAAGCCGAATAGCGGGTAATGATGAGAACCGCTTATTTTACCTTACCCAGGCTCCAGGTGGCAGGGTAAAGGGCAGGCAATGCGCGTTTTACCCTGAACAATGAGCCACTTGCCCGGTCATGCTAGCCAGCGAGGCTGTTCGAGCTGCATGAGCTGCTGCTCGAGCTGGCGCAGGTGCTGATCCCAGTAGCCGCGGTCGGCAAGCCAGGGGAAGGCACGCGGAAACGCCGGGTCTTCCCAGCGCGACACCAGCCAGGCGACATGGCGAACCAGGCGGTAGGCACGCAGCGGCTCGATCAGCGCGAGCTCGTCGTCGGGAAAGGGGCGGCTCTCTTCGTAGCCTTCCCTCACTTCGCTCAAGGCCGCTCGCCACTCCTGGGCATCCTCGGGCAGCAGCATCCAGATGTCCTGGATCGCCGGCGCCATCAGGCAGTCGTCGAAGTCCACCAGGGTAAAGGCATCGTCATGACCCAAGATGTTGCCCAGATGGCAATCGCCGTGGGTGCGGATGAAGTTCGCGTTCGAAAGCGAATGCCGCCCGAGCGCGGTGAGCAGCCTGTCGATGATCTGGGGATAGACGCGGCGCTGCTGGGAGTCGAGCCATGGGCTCTCCATCACCTGGCTGCGCGCGCGCTCGATATCGCCGCTCAGCTCGAGCGTTCGCCGGTGTGCGAACGCCTTGCGCGACGACTGCGCGTGAAGCCGGCCCAGCACCTCGCCGAGTGCGAACAGGTGGGCCGGATTGTCGAGCTCCGGGGCGCGACCCGAGCAGTGCGGAAAGAGCGTGAAGCGAAACCCTTCGAAGCGGTGCAGCGCCTGGCCTTTTTCATCGCACCAGGGCGCGCCCACCGGAATGCCGGCGTCGGCGAGCTCCAGAAGAAACGCGTGCTCCTCGCCGATGGCGGCATCGCTCAGACGCTCCGGGCGGTAGAATTTCACGACCCAGCGGGCACGGTCGTCGTCCTGGAACATCAGCACGCGGTTTTCGTAGCTGTTGAGCGCGAAGGGTTCGCCGGCAGGATAGAGACCGACGGACTCGACGGCGGACATCACCGCTTCGGGGGAAAGCGCGCTGAATGCATGGGCCATGACGCCCCTCCTGATAAAAGACGCCATTCTACCAGTCTCGCCCACGCGGTGTCCGTGCCGGCGCCCAGAGTTCCACGCGCCGCGCCCCCGCCTTGAGCGCCTGGCGGGCGAGCTCATGGCCGGTGGCGCCGGTCGTCACCACGTCAT
Organism: Halomonas sp. 707D4; assembly: GCF_024158685.1. Taxonomy (NCBI): domain Bacteria; kingdom Pseudomonadati; phylum Pseudomonadota; class Gammaproteobacteria; order Oceanospirillales; family Halomonadaceae; genus Halomonas; species Halomonas sp. 707D4. Next base: position 3,225 of record NZ_JAMZBD010000079.1, read on the forward strand.
CGACGATGATCAGGCGCTCGGGAAGGCACTGCGGCACAATGAATGCTCCACGAAGATTCTCCAGGCGTGCCCGGCGATTGAGGGTATGCTGGGCCGGCAGGCGCTTGACGCACCTGCCTTCGAGGCTCGCCAGCCCAAGCCTTCTGGCCAGTTGCCGGGCGAGCCAGTCGGCCTGATTGAAGCCGCGCTCGCGCGCCTTGGCCGGGTGCATCGGCACCCCCATCAGCGCCGCATCGGTAGTATCCGGCGGGCTTGTCAGCATCAGCTCCACCAGCAGCACTCCGGCGCGGGTCGAGGCGTGGTACTTGAAGTCGCGCACCAGCGTCTTGACCGGATCGGTATAGAGAAAGTCCGCAGTGGTTCGGGCCATTGCCGGCGGCTCGATCAGGCAGTGTCCGCAAAGCCGTTCGACGGAGTCGGTCGGGCTTTGGGATCTCGGCTCGGCACACATCGGGCAGGCGCCGGGGTTATGCGGCAGCAGCGTCTGGCACTCGTCGCACCACCCCTTTTCGCTCGCCGGGTTCGACTGGCAGAAAGCGCAGTAGCCGGGCAGCGCTTGCCGGAGCCGTTCCTCTATTCTCCCAAGCCACGTCGTCAGCACGCTATCACCTCTTCGTCAGCGGGATTTCCCGAGCCGTCATCTTGACTTAGCGCAATAAATTGATACCATACGCCTCGTCTTCTGCGGATGTGGTGGAATTGGTAGACACGCTAGATTTAGGTTCTAGTGCCGTAAGGTGTGGGAGTTCGAGTCTCCCCATCCGCACCAAATTCAATGCTTTAGATTGCTTGTCACGACCTAAAGCCTTCCAGATCAAGCCTCTTGTCTTACTTTCTTTGGTCTGGTTTCCCCTGCACTACCCCGTATACCCATCGTTTTTCTGTATGCCCTCTTGTATGCTTAACTTCAGGCATACAACCAGCGACGCTGCATGAAACGTTCTCAGATCAAACGGCGCCCTCTCGCCGATACCGTTCTCGCCTCACTCGAGCCCGAAGAAAAAGCCTACCGTGAACTCGACGGCCTGGGCCTCTACTTGCGTGTGAAGCCGAACGGCTCCAAGTCGTGGGAGTTGAGATACAAGCGACCCAACGGCAAATGGTCGTGGAAAGGCTTGGGCGGGTTTCCTACCGTCTCGGGAAAGGCTGCGCGGCGAACAGCCGAAGACCTACGCCGCCAGCTTTCTGATGGCATCGACATTGCCAACATGAGCGAGCAAGGCGATCTGCCCACGTTTCGCGCGTCTGCCGAAAGCTGGTACCAGCGCAAGCTCGATGTAGGCCGGTCGGAGGGCACGACCTCTCAAATGCGGCGCTACCTCGATGGCGACATACTCCCTCGTATTGGCGATACGCCGCTGGCGAATATCACGCGCGCGGACTGCACCGCCGTTCAGCGCGGCATCGAGGCCCGAGGCGCTCACAATATCGCGGAGAAAGTGCGTAGCTGGGTGAACCAGATATTCAGCGAGGCGATCGCCGAGGGTCTGTGCGAATTGAACCCCGCAAGCGAGCTGCGCCACATTGCTGCCAAGGCTCCCGATACCGTTCATTACCCCCACCTGCTCGAAGTCGAACTGCCCGCATTCCTTGTTGCCATGAGTGCTTCACGTAGCCGCCCGATCACCCAAGCCGCGGTCTGGATGGCTCTGCGCACTGCGTCGCGCCCGGGGATGGTGCGCTTTGCTGAATGGCCGGAAATCTCTTTCGAGGATGGGCTTTGGGTGCTCAACGCGGACAAAATGAAAATGCGTCGGGACCATGTAGTACCGCTATCGACCCAGACACTGGACTCACTAAAAGAGGTCCGGTTGCAAACAGGAAGACAGCGGCTCGTGTTCCCTGGGCAAGGCCCCAAGAATCCGGTGCTGAGCGAGAATACGATTAATCAGGCGATCGCCGGCGTGGGCTATAAAGGCAAGCTGGTGGGTCATGGCGCTCGGCACACAGCCTCTACACTGCTCCGCGAGCACGGCTGGAATAAAGACCTAGTTGAGGCGCAGCTGGCTCACAAGGAAGGCGGTATTGCGGGGGTCTATAACCAAGCGCAGTACATCGAGCGAAGGCGCCGTATGATGCAATGGTATTCTGATTACCTTGATGCGTTGAGGCTAGGCATTAATGAGGAACAAACTTTATTATTAGCAAATAAAGTTGAAAATTAACCTATATTGGGGCATCGATAACTTGAACCTATTAGCTACGTTCGCAACAATAGTATCAGCTATAGCTACAGCTGTAGCAGCAATCGCAGCATGGAAGTCAGCGAATTCATCCAGAGAAGCTGTTAAGCTAAGTAGAAGAAATGAAGAAACTCGACTAAGCCTACAGAAGAAAGAAATTTTGATTAAAAACTTTCAATGTATTGTTAGTGATTTTGCTCAAATACGAGCTTACGGCTTTGAGCGTTGGTTCGCTGAAAGAGGCATTAAAGTCAAAGAATTAGATAAAAATATCTCTCGCAATATCTCAGTAATTCTTTGTCTTGATCCAGAAATTGGTAAAGAATTATCCGAGTGGAAGCAATCTGATATTGACGGTCAAACTTACCCATATATTGTCTCTAATATTCTTGGCACCCTCAACGCTAATTTACACGATAGGCATGCTGTTTTTTTTGAGCAAAAATCTAGGCAATTGATAAAAATTCAAGATAAAATCTTCTCCCTATAAATGGGTACTCTACTTTTCTGCAGCGGATTTTGAATCCGCTGTCACGCATTCAACGGCCGCGCTTGCACCGGGCCTCGGCTGAAAAATCAGCTGCTTGCGACTTCCTATGCTTCTCATGTTCTCAGTGGTCGCACCCAGTCTGCGACCAAACTGCGACCACCCGACCTAGACGGCCCCGCTGGGGCGTGGCTATACTCCGCCCGAATGCACTGTATAAATACACAGCAACAGGGAGGGCCCATTATGTCTAGCACCTACCAGCAGCTCGTCGACCGCGTGAAACGCAAAATCGGCAGCCCCCGCGCCCAAGCGGACAACTGCACCGAGCTCCAGCGCCAGTCAGATGACAACGCCGACGACTGGGCGCGCATGCTCCGCGAGCTCGGCACCGTCGAGAACGTGACGATGATCCCCCTCGACGAGACCGGCGAGCATGTTCGCATACGCTGGAACCCCGAGGAGTCGATGTCATGAGCATGCATCTGACGATGCTGGGCCGCGTTGATCGCGGCGCGCCAGCACTCCCCATTCCCCTAGTGGCGGGTTTCGTCCGCGCCGGCTTTCCCTCCCCTGCTGACGACTACCTCGAGGGTGAGCTCGATCTGGTCGATCACCTGATCCAGCATCCCAGCGCGACCTATTTCCTGCGCGCCAAGGGCGCCTCGATGGAGGGCGTGGGCATCTATAACGGCGACCTGCTCATTGTTGATCGCTCAGTCGAGCCACGGCCCGGGCACATCGTCATCATGAGCGTCGACGGCGAGCTCACATGCAAGACGCTCAGCACGATCGGCAACCGGCCCTACCTGGTGGCCGCCAACCCGGAGTTTCGCCCCATTCCGCTGTTCGGCACAGAGTGCCAGGTGTGGGGTGTGGTGACGCACAACATCCACTCGCTGGCCCCCGGGTTCTCGGTATGATTGCGCTCGTCGACTGCAATAATTTCTACGTGAGCTGCGAGCGGGTGTTCCAGCCACGCCTTGAAGGCCAGCCGGTCGGCGTGTTGTCGAACAATGACGGATGCGTCGTCGCGCGCTCGCAGGAGATCAAAGACCTCGGCATCGCCATGGGCGCGCCCGCCCACCAGATCGATCCACACGTCCGCCGGCAATGCACACTCCTGAGCTCGAACTATGCGCTCTACGGCGACATGAGCCGACGCGTGACCGACGTGCTGGGGCAGCACACGCCCCACGTGGAGGTCTACAGCATCGACGAGTCGTTTCTATCGTTTGACGGGTTCGCGCTCGACACCCTGACGGAGCGCTGCCAGGCGATGCGCGCCCAGGTGCGCAGAGATACCGGCATCCCGGTGAGCGTTGGGCTCAGCACCAGCAAGACGCTGGCAAAGCTGGCCAACCACCGCGCGAAGAAAGAGCCAAGGTTCGCTGGCGTGGCCATCATGGATCCCGGCAGCAATGATACTCGGGCATACCTCGAGCAGTTGCCGGTGAGCGAGGTTTGGGGCGTAGCGCATCGAAGCGCCGCCCGACTGCACACACTGGGCATCGAGACCGCTTGGCAACTGCGCGAGGCATCCCCAAAGCATCTACGCCGGCATTTCAGCGTCGTAATGGAGCGCATCGTCTACGAGCTCCGAGGCGTCGATTGCATCAAGCTCGACGATATGACCGAGCCGAAAAAGCAGATAATGGTGTCGCGCTCATTCGGTAGGCTCACCCAGAACAAAATCGATCTGCAGGAGGCGGTACGAGTGCACGCCGCGCGCGCCGGCGAGAAGCTGCGCAAACAGCAGGGCCTCGCCCAGGCCATCATGGTCTTCGTGCGAACCAACCGGTTTCGCAGCGATCTGCCGAGCTATAGCAAAAGCGTGGTCGTCCCGTTGCCCGGCGCAACGTGCGATAGCCGCGCGCTGATTCGCGCCGCCGGCGCCGGGCTCGAGCAGGTTTTCAAACAGGGGATTTGGTATCAGAAATGCGGCGTCATGCTGATGGATTTATGCGATCACGAGAACGAGCAGTTGGGGCTGCTGGGGGAAGCGGAGAGCGACGAGACGCGCCAGCGGAACGAGCGGCTCATGGCCACCCTAGACCAGCTCAACCGGGAGCACGGAAAGAACACTGTGCGGCTGGGAATGCATCGGCCGGTGAACAGTTGGGAGTTACGATGCGAGCATCGGACGCCCCGATACACCACGCGGTGGGATGAGTTGAAGGAAGTGTCGCTGTAACCATGCCCTCCCTGCGTTGTCGTGACGCAACACTGCTAGACGGGAATTCCCCAGCTACCTTCGAGACGACAACCATGCATTTTTCAATCAGCAGCACTCAAAACGGCCCCTGGGTGATAGAGCGCTATTCCAGTGCTGGCCAGGTGTCCACGATAATGACGGCACGCTTTTTTGACGTAGATTTCTACATCGTCACACTCTGGCGAGACGACCACCTTATCGGCTGCAGGTTCACTGCAGCACCGTTCATCGAGGCTCAAGCGTTGTTGGGTTCATGACCTGCCCGCCCCGGCGTCCCCGCCGGGGCATTTTCCGGGCACAAAAAAACCGCCCCATGGCGGCCGCATCATGCCCTCTTTCGATCACCAGGTGATCGCCTCGAGCGCCTCCTCCGTCTCCGCCGCCCGGGCCAGCTTCACCAGCCGCTGCCGCTTACCGGTCAACTGCTGCGCCTCGGCGAACATCGCGGCGTTCTCGAGCACGGCGTGGCACAGCTCCTCGAGCGTCTCGGTGCCGTTGTCGCCGTTACGGCCCAGCAGGATGTTGTCGAGCACCGGCGTGGCAGGGGGCTCACCTTGGGCGCCGGCGGCGCGCCAGGCCAGGTACGCCCGGGCCTGCTCCTCCTGAGCGATCCAGGTCTGTTGCTCCCGCTCAGGGTAGTCGCGCACCAAGGGAGCAGTCTGCTCGTTGTATGCGTCGTTGATCTCCTCGATTTTGGACTGGCGAGCATTGCTAAGGTGCTCAGCTCGCTCCTCGGGGGTGTAGTCGCGCGCGTGCCAGGTTTGACGCCATATGCCATCCGCGTCTTGCTCTGGATCTCCTTGGGTCACGACATCACCATGAGGCAGAGGCGTGTCATGAATTTCAAAAAAACCGGCAGCGTTCAATGCCTCTTCCGTCATTACACGGGGCTGTGACACGCTTGGAGTCAGCGCCCGTGCCCGGAGGCAGGCCTCGGATCGGTCAAGCCCAATGCGCTCCGCCTTACCCTCTTTAACTTGAAGATATTTCACACATTTCTCCATATTTAGTAGACGGTGATAGTCTCGCTAAAAGCCTTTGATACATTGCTAGATGGAAAGCGCCTACCCTCACCCCAAATAACACGCACAACCGCCGGGCCTGGGGCATTACGAACTCCACCCCCACGTGACGCTCCTTGTCCTCCTCCATACTTCCCGCCTATGCTAGGTGTAGTACCTGACCAGCCGCCCGTACCGTTCTCGCCTCCTGACCCGCCTTCTCCGCTTCCCGTTCCGCTCTCCCCCTCTCCGTATATGCC
>NZ_JAMZBD010000080.1:0-9364 GCF_024158685.1 Halomonas sp. 707D4
GGGCTTTCCCACCCGCCGCGACGAGGAGTGGAAGTACACCGACGTGCGTGCCATCGCCCAGGGCAACTTCAAGCTCGCCGATGACGTTGCTTTCTCCCAGGCCCAGGCGGCGGCGCTGGCGCTGCCCGTCGAGGCGCACAGGCTCTCTTTCGTCGATGGCGTCTTCGCCCCCGGGCTTTCCGATATCGAGGCGCTGCCCCAGGGCGTGCAGGTGATGCCGCTTTCCAAGGCGCTTGCCGAGAACCACGAAGCCGTGGGCGGGCCGCTGGGTCGGCTGACCGGCGTCGACTTCTCGGCCTTCGCCGCGCTCAACACCGCGTTCATGGAAGAGGGCGCGGTGGTGCGCATCGCTCCGAACACCGTGGTCGAGAAGCCGATCGTGCTGCAGTTTCTCTCTCGCGAGGGCGAGGCGGTGATGTGCCACCCGCGCATTCTCGTCGAGGCCGGCGCTCGCAGTGAAGCCACCGTGATCGAGCACTACGCCGGCGAAGAGAACGCCGCCAACTTCACCAACGTGGTGGCGGAACTGATGCTCGATCGCGGCGCGATCCTGCATCACTACAAGCTTCAGGAAGCGCCGGTCGGGGACTTCCACGTGGCGAGCATCCACGTGGAGCAGAGCCGCGACAGCGTCTACACCTCCTACAACCTGAACCTGGGCGGGGCACTGGCGCGCAACGACATCATCAGCGATCTCAACGGCGAAAACGCTTATACCAACCTGTACGGGCTGTTCTTCGGCCAGGGTCGCCAGCACGTGGACAACCACACCAAGGTGAACCACAACGCGCCGCTGACCTTCTCCAACGAGAACTACAAGGGCATCCTCGGCGATCGCGCCCACGGCGTGTTCAACGGCCGCGTTTACGTCAAACGCGACAGCCAGAAGATCGAGGGTTTCCAGAGCAACCAGAACCTGCTGCTTTCGGATCGCGCCCAGATCGACGCCAAGCCCGAGCTCGAGATCTACGCCGACGACGTCAAGTGCTCCCACGGTACCACCACCGGCCAGCTCGACGAGGACGCGGTCTACGCCCTGCGTACCCGCGGCATCGACGAGGCCACCGCCCGTGGCCTGCTGACCCTGGCGTTTGCCGGTGAGGTGCTCGAGCAGGTGGCGCTGGATGCCATCGCCGAGCGGGTGGAACTCGCCGTGGCGGGCAAGCTGCCGGAGCGCTTCAACCTGGCAGGACTGGTCGAAGCCGCCGCCGCGCTCAACGAGTAACCAGGAGCCAACATGTCCGATACCGCGATTGACACACTCCGCGCCGGCGCCAGGTTCGACGTCGAAGCGCTGCGCGCGCAGTTCCCGATACTGCGCCGCGAAGTGCACGGCAAGCCGCTGGTCTACCTGGACAACGCCGCGACCAGCCAGACGCCTCAGGCGGTCATCGACGTGTTCGGCGACTACTACGCGCGGCTCAATGCCAATATCCACCGCGGCCTGCATACGCTGGCCGACGAGGCGACGGCGGCCTTTGAGGCCACCCGCGCCCGGGTCAAGGCGTTCCTGAACGCCGAGGATGCTCGCCAGATCGTCTTCACTCGCGGTACCACCGAGGCGATCAACCTGGTGGCCCAGAGCTTTGGGCGCCAGAATCTCGGCCCGGGCGACGAAGTGCTGATCTCGATGCTGGAGCACCACTCCAACATCGTGCCCTGGCAACTGCTGGCCGCCGAGCGCGGTGTTACCCTCAAGGTGATTCCGGTGGACGAGCGCGGGGCGCTCGACATGCAGGCTTACCGGTCACTGCTTGGCGAGCGCACGAAGCTCGTGGCGGTCAACCACGTCTCCAACGCTCTGGGTACCATCAACCCGGTCAAGGAGATGGCGCGCCTCGCCCATGCGCAGGGCGCGGTCATCCTGATCGACGGTGCCCAGGCCGCCCCCCACCAGGCGATCGACGTGCAGGACATCGACGCCGATTTCTACGCGTTTTCCGGCCACAAGGTATACGGCCCTACCGGGGTTGGCGTGCTCTACGGCAAGAAAGCGCTGCTGGACGCCATGCCGCCCTGGCAGGGCGGGGGCGAGATGATCAAGACCGTCTCCTTCGAGCCCTCCGGCACCACCTTCGCCGAGACGCCCCACAAGTTCGAGGCGGGAACGCCGGCGATCGCCGAGGTGATCGCCCTGGGACGGGCGCTTGCGTGGGTCGAGGAGATCGGCGTCGCGGCCATCGGCGAGTGGGAGTCGGTTCTGCTCGATCACGCCACGCGCGCCGTGGGTCGCATCGACGGGCTCAAGATCATCGGCACCGCGCCGCACAAGGCTGGGGTGCTGTCCTTCGTGGTGGACGGTGCCCACTCCCAGGACATCGGGCTTCTGATCGACCAGCTCGGGGTGGCGATTCGCACCGGCCATCACTGCGCCCAGCCGCTTCTGCACCATTTCGGCGTGGAAGCGACGTGCCGGGCCTCGTTCGCGGCGTATAATACGCTCGAGGAGGTCGATGTCTTCGTCGCCGCCCTCGAGCGCGTCATCGGCATGGTGAGATAAGCGTATGGATATCGAGCAAGTCGCGAGCCTCTCGCGCGGCCAGAAACTGCCGCTGCAGCGCGACGTCGAGGCGATCGCCATTCCCTTCGGCACCGTCCAGACCCTGGCCGAGGACAGCGAGGTCAGCGTGATGCAGGCCAAGGGCAGCTCGGTCAGCGTGGGCTTCGAAGGGCGCCTCTACCTGATCGAGGGGCGTCACCTGGATGCGCTGGGGCTCGAGCCGTTGCCGACGCCGACCCTCGACGAGTCGGCAAGCGAGGAGGAAATCGAGGCCTTCGTGTGGGATCAACTACGCACCTGCTTCGACCCGGAGATTCCGGTCAACATCGTCGACCTGGGGCTCGTTTACGGCTGCCGGATCGATCGCTTGATTTCTGGTGAGCGCATGGTGACCGTTCGCATGACGTTGACTGCCCCTGGCTGCGGCATGGGCGAGGTGATCGCCGCCGACGCGCGCAGCAAGATCCTCGGCGCGCCGCAGATCTCGAAGGTGCACACCGAAATCGTCTTCAGCCCGCCCTGGAGCCGGGACATGATGAGTGATGAGGCCAAGCTTGAGCTCGGGATGTTCTAAGCCGTGTACGTCGCGCGATGCCTAGCCAGGTGATGCGCGCGATCAGGTGGGTATTGGTAGCGCTGGCGGCCCTGGGGCTGCTGGCGGCCTTCGTGTTCGTGGCCTGCAACCTCTGGGTGCTGGCGAGCACCGCCCGCTATATCGACAGCCGTGTCGAGCAGTGCCGTCCGGGCGACGTGGCGGTGGTGTTCGGCACCTCCAACTGGACGCGCAGCGGGCTCAAGAATCCGCATTTCAACGCCCGCATGCGTACCTCGGCGAACCTGATCCATCGCCTCAGCGTCAACCATCTCCTGCTTTCCGGCGACAACCGGACCCAGGCCTACAACGAGCCGCGCGCCATGTGGCGAGAGCTGCACCGGCGCGGCGTGCCTTCCCACCAGATGACGCTCGATTTCGCCGGCTTCAGCACCTATGACACCCTGGCGCGGGCGCGCGACGTCTTTCAGCTCGAACAGGCGGTGCTGGTGACCCAGAGCTGGCATCTGCCGCGGGCGGTCTACATCGCGCGTTCGCTCGGCATGGAAGTCACCGGCTGCGTGGCGGAACAGCGCCGGGTGGCGGGTGAGTGGCGACTGCGGCTGCGCGAGGTGGCCGCCCGGGTCGCGACGCTGGGCGATCTCTACCTGTGGGGGCGCAAGCCCTATTTCCTCGGGCCGGTCGAGCCCATCGAGCTGGTCGACGACCCCGTCGATGAAGCGCTCAATGAGCGCGCGCCGGCACCGCTGGTCTACCGCGTGCCGCTGTTCGAGACCGCACCGGCACCAGCGCCAACTCGCGAGCCCGACGACGAACGTGCCACCGAAGAAGGCATCGACACGCCGGAGCCGGGGCGCGACTAGCGCTTGATGCGCTGCTTCTGCAGGTTGTAGAGCTCGCGAATCAGCTGGCGGCACGCCTTCATGCACTCGTCGATGACGGGCTCGATGGGCTCGGGCAGCGGGTGGGTGAAAAGGGTGGAGAGCGCCTGCATCAGCACGCGTTCCTGCTCCAGCAGCTCGCCGATCAACACCTGGCTATCGTTGCCCACGAAGCTTTTCAGGCGGCTCCAGAGCCACAGGAAGTCGTCGCGCTCGACGTCGGCATCGCGGGGCAGCATCTTGAGGTGGGTGCGCGCAAGCCCTTGCAGGGTGCGCATCTGCTTCAGGCGTTCGGCGTAGTAGGGTTTCAGCGCGTCGCGCAGCGAAGGGCGCAGGCGTTCGAGGTTGTCCTGGAAATAGTCAATACTGTCGGCCAGCGCTTCCAGCACGCTGTCCATCGCCACTTGGCGATTATCAAGAAACATGAGCGTCTACCTCCTTCGGTGACGCAAATTGTGGCGGGGGTGGCGCTCTTTTGCCACCCCTTGCGCGGATTATTTTCGGCGTTCGGCCTTAGCCTTTAGGCTTGGGCGGCACCTTGCGCGTGGCGGTGGCGTTCTTCTCGATATGCTCGATGATCATCCCGGCGATGTCCTTGCCGGTCGCGGTCTCGATGCCCTGAAGCCCCGGCGATGAGTTGACCTCCATGATCACCGGGCCGTGGTTGGCGCGCAGCAGGTCGACGCCTGCGACCTGCAGTCCCATCGCCTTGGCGGCGCGGATCGCCGTCGAGCGCTCCTCCGGGGTGATGCGGATGACGCTGGCGGTGCCGCCGCGGTGCAGGTTGGAGCGAAACTCGCCTTCGGCGGCCTGGCGCTTCATGGTGGCGACCACCTTGTCACCGATCACGAAGCAGCGAATGTCCGCCCCGCGCGCCTCCTTGATGTACTCCTGCACCATGATGTTGGCCTTCATGCCCATGAACGCCTGGACCACGGATTCCGCGGCCTGGTTGGTTTCGGCGAGCACCACGCCGATGCCCTGGGTGCCCTCCAGCAGCTTGATGACCAGCGGCGCGCCCTTGACCATGGTGATCAGGTCGGGGATATCGTCCGGGGAGTGGGCGAAGCCGGTGATCGGAAGCCCGAGCCCCTTGCGCGACAGAAGCTGCAGCGAGCGCAGCTTGTCGCGCGAGCGGGTGATGGCCACCGAGTCGTTGACCACGTAGGTGCCCATCATCTCGAACTGGCGCAGCACCGCACAGCCGTAGAAGGTGATCGAGGCGCCGATGCGCGGGATCACCGCATCGAAACGTTCGATCTCTGCGCCCTTGTAATGGATCGACGGGTGGTGGGCGGCGATGCTCATGTAGCAGCGCAGCGTATCGACCACCCGTGCCGTATGACCGCGCGCTTCCGCGGCCTCGATCAGCCGACGAGTCGAGTAGAGGTTGCGGTTACGCGATAGCAGGGCAATGTGCATTCAAAACTCCGGGCTAGAAGGGTGACGCGTCTTGGAAAGAGTCAGGGTTCGCCGTGCAGGAAGGCGGCACCCGGGGCGACCAGCAAGCGGCGCATGGCGCGACGCCCGAGAAGCATGGGGTGGCGCATGTTGCTGCGGTCGGTCAGCGTCAGCTCCACGGGAAAGTGGAGGTCGCCAAGCTGCATCGGCGTTCGGATCACGTAGCGCCACTCGCTGTGACCGTTGGAGCTGGTGACGCGCCGGCGGTCGTGCAGATGCAGGGTATAGCGGTGTCCCGGGGTATCCGGGCCGCCGCTATGGGTAATGAAACTGATCCAGAGCTGGCCGTTGGCATCCTCTTCGGTGGTGATCTCCTCAGCGTGAAGGGCCGAGGTGCGCGCGCCGGTATCGGCCTTGCAGCAAAGATGAAGCCCGAGTTCGGGCAGCGTGACCATCTCGCGCCGCCCGATGACGGCTTTCGCCTGGTAGGGTAGTTCCTTCACGATTGCTCCTCACGTGCAGGTCATCCGCGCGGCGCGATGGTCGGCATCACGCCTGGCGAAGAAAACGAAATCCGCTGTATCAACGTTAGTGGCGCGGGGCGATATTCGCCAGCCGCGCATGGATAGCCCCGCCCTCGGGGGCGTCGCGCAAGGTCATCAACACCAGAAGCCTGAGGCGGGGAATCAGCGCGATGTCGCGAACCACGCCGGCGAAATTGGCGTCGGGGCGCTCGGCGAGTCGCGTCAAGAAGAGCGGCAGGCGCGTGGCGTCTTCCAGAAGCGTCCAGCCGCGCCCGGCAATGGCCGCCAGCAGATCCGGCCCGCAGGCATCGGTATCCTCGAGCAGGCTCTGGTACCAGGCGCCGACGGCGGCCAGCGGGCTGGCGCCCACACCGCGCACGCAGGCGCACAGGGTCTCGACGTCGCCGGCGTGCGCGGCGCGCTCGCCCCGGTCGATCAGCGCAGTGACCAGGGCGTCGCTCGGCGTACAGTGCTCGAAACACAGGCAGAGCGCTCGAATCACCTCGGCGTCGAAGCGCTCTTCGCCTATCAGGCGCGCCAGGGTGTCTTGCGCGGCGGCGTCGCTGCGCACGGCGAAGTCCGCCACGCCCTGGAGCCCCAGCGCCTGCCAGTCGATGCTCTGCTGGCCGCTCAGGTAGGCCTCCACCGGCTCGAAGTGCTGGCTGGCGGGAAGGTTCTGGTCGGCGGTGGCACGGGCATTGAGCATCGCCTGGAAGGGCAGGCTCGGCGTGAAGGCCAGCGGGTTGTCCTGCATGAAGTGCTCGACCCGGGCGGCCTCGCCCTGGCCCAGCGTCGCGACGTTGCGCCCCAGCGTCTCCACCAGGCGATTCAAGAAGCCATCGCGCGAGGCGGGGGAGAGCAGGCCCTGCTCGTCCAGCGGCAGGGCCAGAAACCACACCGCCGGCTCCGCCATGTCGCCGATACGAAACAGCGCGGCGATGCGCGCCTGGCCCTGCCAGGGCTCCGGCCACGGCTGCTCGCCGCGCTCGAAGCCCGCCAGCGTCTCGGAGCGGCAGGGCGCCACGCGCCGGCCCATGTGATAGAGCGCCACCTCGGCGCCGCTTCGCTCGAAGAATTCGCCGAGCGTGTTGAGTGCTTGCATAGCTACCTTCCCTTTCGCAGGCCTGCACTCTACCTTGACCGGCGCATACTGTCAGCCTCGTTGAGCGATCAAAAAGTGAACAAGTCGTGAGAGTACCCGTCCCGGCTGGCGCTACGCCATCTTTCCAGAGTTTATCCACAGCCTCTTGCAGGTTTTCTGTGAATCTGTGAGTAACCAAGGTCGGGCTTGCGCGCATGGCAACCCAGGGTCAGAAAGGCGATAATGGGCGCTCCATGCACCGACCTTCCCAGGAGCCCATGAGCGTTCATCAATCGCTTGCCAAGGCGCTGCTCGAGCTCGAAGCCGCCATGAAAGCCGCCGACCTCTGGCGAATGCCCACCCCCGAGCCCCAGGCCTTCGAAAGCCGCGAGCCGTTCTGCGTCGATACCATGTCGCTGCCCCAGTGGATACGCTTCGTGTTCATCGCAAGGCTCAACGCGCTGATCGATGCCGGCGCGCCGATGCCTGCCAAGTGCGAGGTGGCCCCCGCCATGGCGGCCTACCTGCAGCAGGAGAAAAAGCGCGCCAGCGACCAGCTGCTGGTCATCCAGGCCGTCGAGCGCGTCGACACGCTGGTCACCGAGAACTAGCCGCGTGCTAACGAAAGCGGCCCGCCACCTTGCCAGGTGCCGGGCCGCTTTGCTCTTCAGGGCCGCCTAGAAGCGGTAGCTGAGCCCCGCCATCACCACCACCGGATCGATCTCCACGCGCCCGGCGCTTTCACCGGCCACCGTCGCGTCGCTGTCGATGTCCAGATACCAGGCGGCGGCGTTCAGTGCCCAGTGCTCGTCGATCACGAGATCCACCCCGAGCTGGCCGGCCACGCCCCAGCTGTCGTCCAGCTCGAGGCCCACGCCGTCGATATCCACCTGTTCGCTTGAGAAGCGCGTGTAGTTGACCCCGGCACCCAGGTAGGGCTGAACGCGAGACAGCGTGCCGCCCAGCGGGTAGTACTGAAGGGTCAGCGTCGGCGGCAGGTGCTTGGTGGAGGCGATGTTGGCGTCGTTCAGGCGAATGTCGTGCTCGAAGGGGAGTGCGGCCAGAAGCTCGACGCCGAGCTTGTCGGTGAAACGGTAGCCCAGGGTGAAGGCGAAGTCGCTCTTGTCCCGAACGTCCACGCCAAGCTCGCCAAGGGCCGTGTCGAGCGTGCCGTTGTCGCTTTTCGGCGACACCTTGGCCACACCGATGCGGGTATAGAGATCGCCCGCGCCGTAGGCGAGCGCCTGGCTGCTGGCGGCCAGCGCAAGACTTGCGGCAATGAAGGTGACGAGCGTTTTGTGGCCCATGTCGATACTCCTCGATAGGTGGTGACGCGATGTGGAAGGCGTGGTCACAGGGTATCGGCTGGCGAGTCGGCGGTTATTGACCTGGAACAATCGGCCACGAAAAAGGCCGCCCGAAGGCGGCCTTGAAGCTGCGAGAGCGCTCAGCGCTCGATGTGACGATACTCGTTGGCGTCGGCAGTGGCACGGCTGACCACCACGATGGCGATCAGCGAGGCGATGAAGCCGGGAATGATCTCGTAGACGCCGGGGCCGCCCAAGAACTCGGCGTTGTAGCCCAGCGCGATCCAGATCATCACGGTCGCCGCACCCACCACCATCCCGGCGATGGCGCCGGAACCGTTGGTACGCTTCCACATCAATGACAGCAGGATCAGCGGACCGAAGGCCGCGCCGAAGCCGGCCCAGGCGTTGCTGACCAGCCCCAGCACCTGGGACTCCGGGTCCGAGGCGATGATCGCCGCGACGATGCCCACCAGCGCCACGCTGATCCGGCCCACGGTCACGGTCTGCTTCTCGGAGGCGTTCCTGTTCAAGAAGAGCCGGTAGAAGTCCTCGGTGAGCGAGGAGGAGGCGACCAGCAGCTGGCTCGAGATGGTGCTCATCACCGCCGCCAGCAGCGCCGCGTAAAGGAAGCCGGTGATCAACGGGTGGAACAGCAGGTCCGCCAGGATGATGAAGATCGTCTCGGGGTTGTCCACGGTCATGCCGTTACGCACCGCGTAGGCGCGTCCGAAGAGGCCCAGCGACACCGCGCCGATCAGCGAGATCGCCATCCAGCTCATGCCGATGTTGCGCGCCGTCGGCACGTCCTTGAGGTTTCTGATCGCCATGAAGCGCACGATGATGTGCGGCTGGCCGAAGTAGCCAAGCCCCCAGGTCACCGCCGAGAGCCAGCCGATGAAGGTCAGCCCCGCCGTCCAGGAGAGCAGCGTGGGGTCAACGCTGTTCAAGGTGTCAGACGCCTGGGTGAAGCCGCCGCCACCTTCACCGAACAGTACCACCGCCGGCATGATGATCAGCGCCAGCATCATGATGCAGCCCTGCACGAAGTCGGTCAGGCTGACCGCCAGGAAACCGCCCACCACGGTGTAGATCAGGACCACGCCAAGGGTGATGA
>NZ_JAMZBD010000081.1:0-9112 GCF_024158685.1 Halomonas sp. 707D4
CCTCGACACCACAGATCCCCGGCCAGTCCTGGAGCGCCCGCCAGTATGCCGAAAACGCAAGCTTCGTGCCCGCTCTGGGGCAGGACGTTCTGGCGCTGCTCGCCGCCAGTCCCGGTGAGCGCATTCTGGATCTTGGCTGCGGTGACGGCGCCCTGACCGAGCGCATCGCCCGCCAGGGCGCCGAGGTGCTGGGCGTGGACGCCTCGGAGGCGATGGTCGAGGCCGCCCGGGCGCGAGGCGTCAATGCCCAGCGCACCGACGCCTACCAGCTGCCCTTCGACCAGCAGTTCGATGCCGTGTTCAGCAACGCCGCGCTGCACTGGATGCTCGACCCGCAGACGGTGCTGGCGGGCGTCAAGCGCGCGCTCAAACCCGGCGGGCGGTTCGTGGCGGAGTTCGGCGGCCACGGCAACGTCGCCGCCATCTGCACCGCGTTGATCGCCTCGCTGCAGTTTCGCGGCATCAGCGCCCGGGGCCGTCACCCCTGGTACTTCCCGACCGCCGAGGAGTACGCCCACCTGCTCGAGACCGCCGGCTTCAAGGTCGACAGCATCGCGCTGATTCCCCGCCCGACCCCGCTGCCCACCGGCATGCAGGCGTGGCTCGAGACCTTCGCCCAGCCCTTCTTCCACGGCCTCGACGACGATCTCAAGATCACGGTGATGGACAATACCCTGAACCTGCTCTCGCACAGCCTGAGCGATGGCCAGGGCCACTGGAGCGCCGACTACGTGCGCCTGCGCGTGTCGGCGTACCTGCCCGGCGCTTAAGCGATAGCTAGCCGGGCGGCAGCGGGCGGGTCGAGCGCGGGCGTGGCGGGCTGCGCTGCCTGAGTACCCACCTTGAAGGTGGCGATCAGGTCGGCAAGCTCGCTCGCCTGATGCTCGAGGGTACCGGCGGCGGCGCTGGTCTGCTGCACCAGGGCGCTGTTTTGCTGGGTCACCGAGTCCATCTCGGTCAGCGCGGCGTTGATCTGCTCGATGCCGCTGGTCTGCTCCCGCGTCGCAGTGGATATCTCGCCCACCAGTGCGGTGACCCTCTCGATCGCCTCGACACTTTCTGCCATGGTGGCGCCGCAGTGCTCGGCCTGGCGCGCACCATCGTTGATGCTGGTCGTGGTCTGCTCGATCAGCACGCGAATCTCCCGGGCGGAGTCGGCGCTGCGCGTGGCCAGGGCGCGCACCTCGCCGGCCACCACCGCGAAGCCACGGCCCTGCTCGCCGGCCCGGGCGGCCTCCACCGAGGCGTTGAGCGCTAGAATGTTGGTCTGAAAGGCGATGGCGTCGATCACGCCGATGATGTCATTGACCCGATGAGCGCTTTCGGCGATGTCGCGCATCCGTGTCACGGTGCGCGCAACCTCCGCCCCGCCCTGCTGGGCCGAGCGCGTCGCCGCCACGGACAGCGCATCGGCCTGCTCGGCGATATCGGCGTTGTTGCGCACGGTGGTGGCCATCTCCTCCATGCTCGTGGCGGTCTGCTGCAAGGCCGAAGCCTGCTCCTCGGTGCGCGTGGAGAGATCCTGGCTGCCCGAGGAAATCTCCTCTGCCCCGGTGAAGACGCTGTCGCTGCTGGCACGCAGCGAGCCGACCAGCGTCGTCAAGCGCGCTTGCATGGCGTCGAGCCCGGCGAACAGCCGCCCGATCTCGTTGCGCCCGCGATCCTCGATGCGCTGGGTCAAATCGCCGTCGGCGATGGCCGCGAAGTGCTCGAGCGCCCGTTCGAGCGGCTTGACGACGCTTCGCATCATGCCAAGGCGCAGCGCCGCCGCGGCCAGCAGCGACACGATCAGAAGCGCCAGAGCCACGATACCGAGCCGCTCGGTGAGCGTCGAGGCGTCGTCGAGCAGTCGGGCGCTGCGCGCCTGGCTGTAGGCGACGAAGCCGCTCATCGCCTCGTCGAGCGCAGCGCCTAGCGCGCTCAGGCTCTCCTGGCTGCGCTGAATCTGGAACGGCGCGGCGTCGAGCAGCGGCACCATGCCCTCGACGACGTAGGCCTCGAAGGCAGCGACGATGGCGTCGCGGTGGCCGGCAAGCTCGTCCTGGTCGCTCACCGGGTAGGCCTGGAACTCGGCGAAGCGCGCCCGGGAGCGCGTTAAAGCCTCGCTGGCCCGCGCCAGGCTCTCGGCGCCGCGCTCCGGGTCGCCCTGGGTGCTGAAGCTGGCCGAGCGGTCCAGAAAGGTCTGGGCGCGCAGCGCGTTCACCTGGGTACGGTTGGCCAGGTTCGCCAGGCGCACGTTGACGCCGTTGAGCTCGACCAGCGCCCGGTTGCTCGACTGGCTGGCGAAGAAGCCCAGGCCGCTGGCCAGGGCGATCATCACCAGCAACAGCGCCAGGGCGGCGGTCAGGCTCCATTTGATCGACAGATTGCGCATCACGGTATCCCTTCTCGTTGGACGGTCATCCTAAAGGGCATCGGCGAGCGGGCGTGAAGCTGAAGCCGATTTAAGGTTTTCGCGACCAAAGTTCAATGCCCTGAACACGAAAACGCCGCAGGCGAACCCGCGGCGGTCGATCGAACACGGTGCGAATCAGGCAGCATCGCCCTTGAGCGTGGCCATGTCGATGACGAAACGGTAGCGCACGTCACCCTTTTCCATGCGCTCGAAGCCTTGGTTGATATCGTTGATGTCGAGCATCTCGACGTCGCAGGTGATGCCCTGCTCGGCGCACAGCTCGAGGAGCTCCTGGGTCTCGGCGATGCCGCCGATCAGAGAGCCCGCCACCACGCGACGCTTGAAGACCAGGTTGAAGGCCTCGATCGCCGGCTCGATAGGCTCCAGCAGGCCGACCAGGATATGCGTGCCGTCGTACTTCAAGGCATTGAGGTAGGGGTTCAGGTCGTGCTGGACCGGCACGGTATCGAGCATGAAGTCGAAGCTTGCGGCCACCGCCTCCATTTGCGCCGGGTCGCTCGAGACCACCACGTGATCGGCGCCGTTGCGCTTGGCTTCCTCGACCTTGGCGTCGGAGCGGGTGAACACGGTCACCTCGGCGCCCAGCGCCTTGGCGAGTTTCACGCCCATGTGGCCAAGTCCGCCCATGCCGATCACGCCGAGCTTGTGGCCCGCCTTGACGCCGTAGTGCTTGAGCGGCGAGTAGGTGGTGATACCGGCGCACAGGATGGGCGCCGCCGAGGCCAGGTCGATGCCGTCCGGCATCTTCAGCACGAAGTGCTCGCTGACCACGATCGAATCGGAGTAACCGCCCTGGGTAAGGGTGCCGTCGACCCGGTCCGGGCCGCCGTAGGTCATGGTGAAGCCTTCCAGACAGTACTGCTCGACGCCGTCGCTGCACGCCGCACAGCTTCTGCAGGAGTCGACCATGCAGCCCACGCCGACCAGGTCCCCCGCCTTGAAACGGCTGACCTTCTCGCCCACGGCCGTCACGCGGCCGACGATCTCGTGGCCCGGCACCACCGGGTACTGGCTCATGCCCCAGTCGTTGCGGGCGAAGTGCAGATCGCTGTGGCAGACGCCGCAGTAGAGGATCTCGATGGCGACGTCGTCCGGACGCGGGGCGCGGCGCTCGAAACTGAACGGTGCCAGGGGCTTGTCGGCGGCGAAGGCGGCAAAGGATTTCGCTTGGGTCATTGATCGCTCCAGGGGAATTGTCGAACCCGGTCATTATTGGTGCTCGCGGCCAGGGGCGCGACAAAGGAAGCTACGGCGTTTTTGCCCATTTCTCCAATAATTCGCAATGATGTAACATCAAGCTCCCCGAAAGCAGCATGATTCTCGAACCAGGCATCGATTCCCCCATGAGCTCAATGGATACAGCCGCGTCGAGCGCGCACACGCTTGCCGAGCTGATCGCCCCGCTGGCACGCCACGCCGGCTTCAATGCCACCCGCCTGGACCAGGTCGCGCTTTTGCACCTGGGCCGCCATCAGACGCGCACGCCGCTGATGTACGACCCCAGCCTGATCGTGATCGCCCAGGGCAGGAAGACCGGCTACCTGGGCGATCGCGAGATCCACTACGACCCGGGGCACTACCTGGTGCAGACTCTGCCCCTGCCTTTCGAGTGCGAAACCTTCGGCAGCGTCGAGGCGCCGCTTCTGGGCATTTCCGTCAAGCTCGACCCGGCGCTGCTGGGCGAGCTGGTCAATGCCATGCAGCAGGAGACGCCGTCGTCACGCTTTCCACGCCCGATGGCATCGGTCGAGATGGGCACTTCGATGGCCGAGGCGGTAACCCGGCTGGCCCGAACGCTGCACGACCCGGGCGCCTGCCGGGCGATGGGCGCGGCGCGCGTTCGCGAGGTGGTGTACGAGGCTCTCCAGGGTGAGCAGGGCCCCGCGCTCAAGGCGCTGGTGCAGGGCCACGGCCACTATTCGCGTATCGTTCAGGTGCTGTCGCGGCTTCACGAGCGCTTCGACGAGGAGACCAGCGTCGAGGCGCTGGCGCGCCAGGCGAGCATGTCGAGCTCCGCCTTTCACCAGCACTTCAAGCAGATCACTCGGGTCTCGCCGGGCCAGTACGTCAAGCGCCTGCGCCTGTTGAAGGCCCAGGCGCTGCTGGCCCAGCACCGTTACAACGTCAACCAGGCGGCCCTGGCGGTGGGGTATCGCAGCGTTTCCCAGTTCAGCCGCGACTACAAGCGCTACTTCGGCGACTCCCCGCTCAAGCATCGCCGCAACGCAAAGGCGCCGGGGGTATGACCCCCGGCGCCCTGGACACGCAAGCGTGGCTTACTTGGCGAATATCTGGCTCTTGTCCTTGAACGCCTTGAACTCCAGGGCGTTGCCGCACGGGTCGAGCAGGAACATGGTGGCCTGTTCGCCGACCTGGCCCTTGAAGCGAATGTAGGGTTCGATGACGAACTCGATGCCCTTCTGCTTCAAACGCTCGGCCAGCGCTTCCCACTCGTCCCACTCCAGCAGCACGCCGAAGTGCGGCACCGGCACGTCGTGGCCGTCCACCGGGTTGGTGTGGGCGCTCTCCTGGCCCGGGGTCTTCGGGTGACCGTGGATCACCAGCTGGTGGCCGAAGAAGTTGAAGTCGACCCAGCTCTCGCTGGAGCGGCCCTCTTCGAGGCCGAACACGTCGTTGTAGAAAGCACGCGCCAGCGGCACGTCGTAGACCGGAATGGCGAGATGGAACGGGGAAAGGCTCATGGCAGCTCCTGGGATAGAGAGTCGTTGTGGCGTTATGTCTCCATGCTAGGTGGATCCATGCGAAAATAAAATCAATATTTATTTGGTCAATTCACAAAAGGAAGTGATCGATGATCCGCGAGCTGAAGACGCTTCGGGCAGTCGCGCGCGAGGGCACCTTCGCCGCTGCCGGCAAGAAGATCGGCCTGACCCAGGCGGCGGTCAGCGCCCAGATGAAGCGCCTGGAGCGCGCATTGGGCACGCCGATCTTCGAGCGCAGCGGCCGAGGGTCGCTTCTGACCGCCCGAGGGGAGGAAATTCTGCTTCAGGCGGAACACCTGCTCACACTCTATGCCCAGTTGGGCGCCAGTCAGAGCGCCACCGCGACCCGACGCGTTACCCTCGGCGCCATCGCCTCCTTGCAGCGTGTCTTTCTGCCGGACATTATGGCGCGCTTTCACCATGGGGTACCGGAGTGCCAGAGCCGCATCGTGCCCGGGCTCTCCATGGAGCTTCTCGATCACGTGGACAGCGGCGAGCTGGACATGGCGGTACTGATTCGACCGCCCTTCTCACTGCACCCGGACCTGGACTGGACGACCCTGGCGCGGGAACCCTTTCGCCTGCTGGTGCCCGAGCACCTTTCAGGCGACGACTGGCGGGTACTGCTCGAAAGCCACCCGTTCATTCGCTATGACCGAGCATCGTTCGGTGGGCGTCAGGTCGAGCGTTTTCTGCGTCATCACCACCTGAACACGCAACAGGTGTGCGAGGTCGACGAACTGGATGCGATCCTGCGTCTGGTGGTCAATCGCGTGGGCGTCGCCCTGGTGCCCCAGGCCATGGCGTGGGAGCGCTGGCCTGCGGGGGTACGGGCGATGTCACTGGGAGAGGAGACGTTCTATCGGGAGGTGGGACTGATTCATCGCGCTCGGGCAACGCTCGGCGAACCCGCCAGAACCCTGGCCGAGCTGATCTCGAGCCAGGGGCGCCTCTGACCCACCCTTTGCATCGCGAAGGGTGGGATTGAAGAGTCTGACGAGCATCAGGCGTCGTCGGCATCGTCAGTGACGGGCACTGCATCGTGCTCGTCGCTTTCATCGCTCACGTCCATGATCTCGGTGGCGGTATCGTCGCCGTCGTTCATCTCGTCCACGTCGCTTGCCTCGCGCTCCTCGAGCAGGTTCATCGGCTCGTCGAGTTCGAGAAGATGCGCCGTATAGGAGCGCACCTCGCGCAGAAGTTCCGGGCTGTCCGCCAGGTGCTGGCCGTAGGAAGGCAGGATCTCGGTCAGGGTCTGCTGCCAGGCATCGCTTGCCACCTGCTCGGCGAACACGCGCTCGAGAAGGCTCAGCATGATGGTGGGCGAGGTGGAGGCTCCCGGCGAAGCACCCAGAAGTGCGGACATGGAGCCATCGTCGGAGACGATCACTTCGGTGCCGAACTGCAGCACGCCGCCGTCGTCAGTGTCCTTGATGATCTGGACCCGCTGCCCGGCGGTCCAGAGCTGCCAGTCGTCGCGATTGGCTTCAGGGTAGAAGTCCTGAAGCGCCTCGAAGCGGGCGTTGTCGGACTGCACGACCTGGCCCATTAGGTAACGCACCAGACTGAAGTTGTCGAACCCGACTTGCATCATTGGCCAGGTGTTATCCAAGGAGAGCGAACCGAACAGATCCGTCCAGGAGCCCTCTTTCAAGAACTTGCTCGAGAAGGTGGCGAAGGGGCCGAAAAAGAGCGCGGGCTCGCCGTCGAGATTACGGTAATCCAGGTGTGGCACCGACATGGGCGGCGAGCCTTCCCCGGCCTTGCCGTAGACCTTGATGGGATGCTGGGACACGACCTCCGGATTGGTGGTGTAGAGGAACTGCCCGCCTACCGGGAAGCCGCCGTAGAGGCTCGCCTGGGCAATACCGGACTCCTGCAGCAGCGGCAACACCGCCCCGCCCGCGCCCAGGAACACATAGCGGGCATCGACGCTGGTCTCGTCACCGCTGGACAGATTGGTCACGGTCACGCGCCAGGTACCGTCGTCGTTGCGATCGAGCCCGCGCACTTCGCTCTCCAGAGACAACGTGAAATGCTCGTTATCCTCAAGGGAGGCGATCATCTGGCGGGTCTGCTCGCCATAGTTGACCTCGGTGCCCATCTGCATGCGGGTGGCCGCGACCGGGCGCGACCCATCGCGACCTGCCATGATCAGCGGCATCCACTCGGCGATTTCTTCGGGGTCTTCGGAGTACTCCATGCCGGCGTAGAGCGGATTGGCGGTCATCTTCTCGAAGCGTTCGCGCAAGAACGCCACGTCCTCGTCGCCCCATACCAGGCTGAAGTGCGGGACCGTATTGATGAAGGAAGACGGGTCGTTCAAGACACCGTTGGCCACCTGGTGGGCCCAGAACTGGCGGGATACTTCGAACTGCTCGGTGACGTTCACCGCCCGCTGAATTTCCACCTGACCGGAATCATCCGGGGTGTAGTTCATTTCCATGAAGGCGGAGTGGCCGCTGCCGGAATTGTTCCAGGCGTTCGAGCTTTCGCTCGCCACCACGTCCAGGCGCTCGAACATCTGAATGTTCCATTCGGGTTCGAGTTCGTGTAGATAAGTGCCGAGGGTGGCGCTCATGATGCCGCCGCCCACCAGTACGACATCCACCGGCTCATCCGCGAAGGCGGGCGCACTGGCGAGTGCAAGCAGCGGTGAGCAAAGTAACAACCTGAAACGTTTGACCATGATAGACCCTGAACAACGAAAAAAAGACGCAGGCAGTGACCGCCTGGTCGCGAAGGACTCTTGACCTCGACCAAAGTCTAACAAAACTGTCATTAATCGCATATCACAACCCACCCGAATCCGATAACAGAAGGTGAAGCCATGGTGGCTGAAGACCTGGAAAAACTCGTGAGCAAGAGGATGCCCTTCGGCAAGCATCAGGGCACGTTGATCGCCGACCTGCCCGGCCCCTATCTCAACTGGTTCGCCCGGGAGGGATTCCCCCCTGGCGAGTTAGGACAACTGCTTCGACTGATGCAGGAAATCGATCACAACGGGTTGAGCGAGCTTCTGACGCCTCTGAGAAAGCCCGCCCGACGCGCTTGAACACCGCGCCCGGCGGGCTCAAAGCGGCAGATGCACAATCGCGCTCTTGAGCCCGCCGGGCGTTGGCCAGAGCTTGCCAAGGGTGATGGGTAGCTTGAAGCGCCGTTTGCCCGCCGCGCCCGGATTGAAGAGCAGTCGCCCGTCGCGCCATTCGTTGCGCGGCTTGTGGGAGTGGCCGTGCAGGATCGCCTGGGCAACGATCGGCGGGTCGGCGTCCTCCAGCCGGTGCACAAGATACAGCGTCCAGCCATCGACCACGATCGTCTCGTGGTAAGGCATTGCCTCCGCCCAAGGGGCGGTATCGATATTGCCCCGCACCCGGGTCACCGGTGCAAGGGTTTCGAGCATATCGAGAATGCACGCGTCCTCGTCCCGGTGGCCCACGTCCCCCAGGTGCAGGATTCGACTACACCCCGCCAGCAGGATTAGGGCCTCGTCCCGCAGCAGGCCGTGGGTATCGGCGATCACCCCGATGGGCGCGCCAAGCGGGGCGTTCACCTAGCGGATCAGCTCGTCGAGGGAGCGCTCGCCGTTGAGCAGCGTGACCGCGCGGTTCTTGATCTCGGGATGACGTACCACGTGCAAGAGCGCATGAGCGACGTCGGCGCGGGTGATCGACTGGTTGGCGGAATCCTCGAACACGTCGGTGAAGCCGTGGGTCGCAGCCTCGTCGGTCAAGCGACCGGGCTTCAGGATCAGGTAGGAAAGCCCCGCGCTTTCCAGGTGGCGGTCGGCGGCGAACTTGGCGGCCATGTAAGGGCGCATCTTCTCCGGCGCCTCGAGCGGCTTCTCGGCGCGAATCGCGCTGACCATCACGTAGCGCGAAAGCCCCTTGTCACGCGCGATGTCCGCCGTGCGAATCGCTCCGTACAGGTCGATCAGAAGCGTCTTGTCGGGGCCGGTGTGCGGCCCCGACAA